>CALZIJ010000077.1 GCA_945787655.1 Nitrospiria bacterium
CCTCTCGACACAGGATGTTCTCACCTTGATTGAACGCCTTCCTGCCCCCGATAAACACACAATCGAAGTACATCCTGCTACAGACCTTCGGGAATATAGCATGCGAAAATGCCCTCAAGACCAACTTTTTATGTGGTGCAAAGGGCTGTTGGTTTTACTGGAGCAGGCCCCTTTTATCGAACGTCGCTATTTTGAAGTCTCTCAAAAATATGGGTGGCTCTTGTCTTTCGTGGCATTGGCGGTTGAAAGACTTGTGCGCGCGAAACACCCCGACGCCCTCCAGCCACCTGCAATTAAAATCATTTCGTTGACCCAACACGCAGTACATTATCGCAACTACTCTTCAAAAGAACATCAGCTCGAAAAACTTGTCCCGGAGTGGCTTGAATTGAATCATGCACTTTTTTGGTTTGATGTTGCTTCAGAACGCCATCGAAGGCTTCTGAAAAATCAAGGAGACATGACCGATATTTCGCACGTCAATTTCCCGAAACGCTACTGGCATTTTAATGAGGGCGACTTTCAGAAAGTCTTGTCGATGATCAGCGAGAAATCTAATTTGGACGACCGCTTGGTCGCATTGTCTCTGGCTTTTCGACTCTACCGAGAAGCTGGACGAGGACCGGCGCGTCGACGGGCCTTAAAAAAGGCAGTGCAAGGCGTGACGAAATTGGAAGAAAAGCGGCATCTCTTATTGAATCCGCCACCAATGTCGGAAGAATCGAAACGACATCGGCGAGAGGACGCCAATTTTGATCGGCAACAAAAACAACAAGAAAAAAAAGCCATTGTGGATAGGAAAAGATCATGTGAGTGGTTACAGACCAACACACATGTGCTTCGTGATACGAGCAATGCGAGCACCGGAGGTGTTCAAAATGGAACGGCCTATTTACTAAACAACCTGCGAGAAAAAAAGGACAACAATGATAGTTGGTCAGAGCCACACTGGGAGGCGCTCATCCCGGAATTTGGACAAGAGGTTGCCGAGGCTTACCGTGATGGATGTGTGGACTACTGGCGAAAATATTCCCCTAAGGTCCGCTCAGAAGGTATTGAAAATCCAAATAGTATCCCCTATGCCGTCACCGTCGGTTTAAGCGGAATTGAGATAGAATCAGATCTCGTTGCGCATTGGCCAACTCACTTGTCGGAAGAGGAGGCTGAACGGGCTTGCCGTTATGCCCTTTATGAACTGAACGGTTTTCCAAAATGGCAGTCAAAACTGCACGCTGTTTTTCCCAATGCCGTTGAAAAGACACTGCTGAAAGAAATCGCATGGGAATTTTCACAATATGATGGGAACGAACCCTGTCATTATGTGCTTTCTGATGTTTCCTATGGGCCGGATTTGCTGAAATCTCCAATTGCAACGCCGGTCCTTTTACTCTTAAGAGACTATGAACCCAAACATGACAGCACGGTTGATCATGCGCTTCGTATCGCCCTATCGAATCCGGAACTTGATCAAACGAATTTTTCGAAAATTGCTAAGGCAAAAATTAAAAGTAATTCGTCTCTTTTCAGACAAGCACTCTGGCTGTCGGCATGGATGTATGTCGAGGCGGAGGGCGCGGTTGAAAAACTGAAAACCATTCTCAATAATGAGCACGGGACTGAAGGAGCAAAACAATTTTCGATATTATTTATGGTTACGCTCTTGGGAAACGGTCGTGAAAATGTGCAGCGTGCTCATCAAGACTTCATTCGGCCGAAGATACTGCTTTCTCTCATCAAATTAATACACACTTATATTCCTGTTTCAGAAGATATCGACATTGTGAGGAAAAGTGATTCCAAAGTTGGCTTGAGAGAAAATGTGCAGGATGCACGTAACCGTTTATTTCACCTTCTAAGCAATCTTCCCGGCAAAGAAACTTATCGCGCAATGCTGGATCTTTCAGAAAACGCCGAGAATCAAGTCAACCGAGAGTGGTACGCTGTGAGCGCGAAGCGGCGTGCGGAGGCGGACGCGGAAGGGAAGCCTTGGCGAACGGAAGATATCGCCGATTTTGCCGAAGACGCCGAGCGTGCCCCTCAAAATCATCGTGAATTGTTTGAGCTGGTCATTTCGCGGTTGTTTGATTTTAAATGTTGGGTTGAAGATGGAAATGATAGCCCAGCAAACATTTTGGTGGATGTAACGCGTGAAACAAAGCAGCGAAACCTTATAAGGGGTTGGCTCCGTGACCATAGCAACGAAAAATACACTGTGTCTCAGGAGGACGAGCTCGCCGATGGCAGAAAACCTGATCTTCATATTTATAAAGCCGAGATTGAAGGCCAGGTCCCTATAGAGTTAAAAGTGGCAGACAATAAATGGTCTGGCCCCGATCTCTTCGAACGACTCAAAAACCAGCTCTGCGGTCAGTATCTCCGTGATAGTCATTCGAATTGTGGCATCTATTTGCTTCTATGGCGTGGGAAGAAGAAATACTGGACGCATCCTGAAACCAAAAGACGTCTGGATTTCAACAGTCTGGTTGAATCCCTAAAAATCGAAGCTCGGAATATTGTTAAAAAAGATCAGAAAATTGAATCTCTCACAATTATCGGGATCGATTTGAATATGAGAGATAATTAAGGATGTTCAAATTATAGGCGGACCAAAAATAGGCTTCAAGTGGTCAGGGTTTTGACTTCACGGAGCGCCGCCACACGCATCCATAGATTGCAACATTAATTATCAAAACCGAGAGGCCGAGCATCATTTCGAGTCCGCGCGTGAGGGGGCCGGCGTAAACCAGGGGCAGAAGATAGTGCGCGATGAAACCGCCCGCGTAGGCGGTTTCGCCGCCCTGGACCCTCAGCCATTTTTCAAGCGGCGTCAGCGGGCAGCCTAAACCAAAGCATTCAACGGCCACGACCCACACCACCGTGGGCAGATGGAGCCGGGCGCAACGCCGCCATTTCAAGACCAAAAGGCCGCCGAAGACGGTAAACACCACAAAGACCAGATGCAACAGGGCGACGCCGTCTGCGAGGATGAGAAAGGGCATGTTCGCGTTTCCGGCCCGGCCGGTGTGATCAGGGCCTCAGGCCTGTTTTGTGTGAAGCTGTCATTCCCGCGCAGGCGGGAACCCGGTCATCTGCAATCTTTGGATGCCCGTTTTCACGCGCATGAGGTATTGCGTCACTTTCAAACGGAGACACTACCGGATGATCAGCCGGAATTCGCGCTTTCAATCAACTCGATTTCGTAGCCGTCGGGGGCATCGATAAAAATGAAGCGGCTTCCTGACGAGGTGGTGGTCGGGCCGTCGGTGACCGGTATGCCTTTTGCTTTTAGTGTGGCCATCGTCTGATCAAGGCTTTCGACTTCAAAGGCGAGATGCACCAAATCTTCCTGAACCTGAACCGGGCCGCTTGCGGAAAACGCGCACAGTTCTATCAGAGTGTCACTGTTGGGCACGGCCAAAAAAGCGAGTTTGGAGCCGCGCGGGGACTGGTGCTGCTCCGCAACGGTGAGGCCGATGACCTCCGTGTAAAAACGGATTGTCTCTGCCATATTCGAGACACGCATGCGGACATGTAAAAGCGTTTTAATCATGAGTGAAACCGCAACACATTAACGGTCGTGGCATACCAGACACAGGTTTTTAGAAGGCACCCTCAGAAAGGGTCGGACGGCTTCGCTGTGGGGGTTGTGGCAACTGTCACATTCCATCATGCCCTCTGTCGTCCGCACCAGGGTGGACAGGTGTGCTTCACTCGAAAGATTGCCCTGGGGCAAATCAAGATAGGAAGAGGTATTTGAGGTGGGCAAAACCAGTTCATGCGCCTGCCGGTCGGGCAAAGCCCAGTAACGGGAACGGGTGACGGTCGGATTCAAGGGCACAAATTGTCCATCCGGCTGCCGGGGGTAGCGGATGGAAATGGGGTGATCAACCCGGCTTAGCGGTGGTGCGCCGCGCGGACCGGACAGACCATCGAAAGGGACATTCGCCGTGGCGCCCACGCGAGGGTTGTCCACATTGATTCCGTGCATGTCGGTCCCCAGTGCACCGTCGTGACAGGACAGGCAAACCAGTGAAGGCCCCGTAGGATGATTATAAGGGTGTTCGTTTAAGGGCAGGGTGGGTTTTGTGCGAAACGGCGAAACGGCGGATTGGCCCTTGTCCCACAACGGAGGCGGTTGAACCGCTTTCACCGTTTGTTTTTCGGAACCGTCCGGCTTTTCTTTTGCTTGTGCTGACAAACCCTCGGTATGACAAACAGTGCAGCTGTTTTTCCCCTCGGATTCAGGCGCGATGAGATTGTGACGGGTTTTATTGACGGCTTCAAGCGGTGAAGCTTTCGCTTGCGCGGACAAACCCGCTAAAAAAATTACGATCGCGATTTGAAGACCCCTGCTCGTCATTTTTCAGCCCCTATTTTTTTTTCCACCATGTCGCACAATGTTTTTGCCATTTCTGAAATAATGGCCTCTTCTTCTCCCTCAATCATAATACGCAACAGCAATTCCGTACCAGAATAACGGACCAGTATCCGGCCTGAGCCAGCCAGTTTTTGTTCACAATCTAAAATCTTTTCTTGAATCTCGGGAATATCCGCCAAATCCCGCTTTTCCCGAACATAGACATTTTCTAAAACCTGGGGCAACGGGGTCATACATTGTGTAAGATCCGAAACGGATTTTCCACTTCGCACGATCAGGGCCAGAAACTGAAGCGCCGTGATTAACCCATCGCCTGTGGTGTTATAGTCAAGAAAGATCACATGCCCCGATTGCTCGCCGCCGAGGTTATAAGCGCCGTTCACCATGCGTTCTATGACATAGCGGTCCCCCACTTGTGTACGAAGCACGTGAATGCCTTTGGGGTTAAGCGCCAGTTCCACACCCATATTACTCATTTGCGTGGTCACCAGGGTTTCACCTTTTAAGCGCCGTTCTTCTTGCATGGCAAGGGCAAACGTCACCAGCAATGCGTCGCCATCGACAATGTTGCCCTGTTCGTTGACAAAAATCGCACGATCAGCGTCCCCATCGTGGGCAATGCCGATATCGGCTGAATGTTCCAATACTTTTTTTTGCAAGGTTTCGGGATAGACCGAACCGCACTGATCATTAATATTGATCCCGTTTGGATGATTATTCAGGACGATCACTTCTGCGCCCAATTCCTGAAGCACGGTGGGCGCGACCTTGTAAGCCGCACCATTGGCACAATCCACCACCACTTTCAGACCTTGAAAATCAAGTCCCTTGGGCAATGCATTTTTGACAAACTCAATATACCGGCCTTCAACATCATCAATACGAAATACTTTTCCAATTTCCCTGGCTGTGGGCCTGATGGCGTCAATTTCACCTGAAAAGAGCAAGTCCTCGATCTTTTTTTCCACATGATCCGGTAACTTGAATCCGTCTTTTGAAAAAAACTTGATGCCATTATCCTGAAAAGAATTATGCGATGCAGAAATCATCACCCCTGCATCCGCCCGAAGGCTTCGGGCAAGAAAGGCAATGGCGGGCGTGGGAAGCGGGCCGACCAGAATGACGTCCACTCCGAGAGAGCATATTCCTGAAGTCAATGCCGACTCTATCATGTAACAGGACAGACGCGTATCTTTTCCGATCACAATCCGGTGTCGGCCGGCCTTATGTTTAAAAATGTGCGCCGCGGCACGGCCCAGCTTCATCGCTGTCTCGACCGTCATCGGCTCGATGTTGGCGATTCCCCGGACGCCGTCTGTCCCGAAAAGTTTTCGCATCACATCTCTATATCTTAAAAGTTAATGATCCATGCCCGGCATACCCGGCATCATCGGCGGAGGAGATGAGGCCGCTTTTTTGAGCGCCTCGTCGTTTACAGTCACCTTCGCCTTTTCCTTGAGCTGATCTATTTCCCAATTAATCATTGTACCGCGAAGCGCCTGAAGCTGGGCCGGAGTGAGGGTTTCATACTCTCCTGGAGGACGGGATTCCTTTTTATGGATAATATGATATCCAAACTGGCTTTTAACAGGACCGCTGACTTCATCTTTTTTCATCGCGAATGCCGCATCTGCAAAGGTACTCACCATGCGGTCCCGCGTAAAAAAACCCAGATCGCCGCCGCGTGCCGCACTGGCCGGATCGATTGAAACTTCCTTCGCCAGTGTTTCAAAAGACGTACCGCCATCCAGCTTTTTTTTGACGTCCTTGGCTTCTTCTTCAGTTTTGACCAGGATATGACTGGCACGCACTTCTCCGAAATCTGTCTTGTTTTTCTGGTAATAGGCTTTCATGGCCGGTTCCGTGACTTTTTCACGAATAATGGTATTGACCATTTCGTTGATCACAAGCTCTTTTGTTAATTCCGATACGCGATCTTTAATCGCCTTGGTTTGGTGAAGACCACTCCGAATACCGGCCTGATTGAGGACTTCTCTTGCGATCAGGAGATCCAGCAACTCTTTTTTACCTTCGTAGGTATTAAAATTTCCCTGCCCTTCCTGTGTCAGGCGACTCATCCTCATTTCAAATAATTCTGTTGAAATAGATGCCCCATCCACATTTGCAATTTCATCGTTAGGGCCCGCGTACAGGAGCCTGGGTACCGCGGAGACGAATAACAGGACTGAGAAAACCAAGGGAAATAACGCGGACCGTATTTTAAGATTTTGCATTCTGAACCTCCATTAAGAAAAAGCCGATGGTATTCTACCTTTATCGAGAATAAAATATCAACGGGTTTTACAAAATCCCCCCATGTGAATCATCAAACAAAATCCCGCCTTGACTTCAATCGGGGTTGTTCATAAAATCAATCGTTTCAACCCTTTGTTAATATTTATAAAGTGCTTCAAAAGCATAAGGATTTTTTGTGAAATGGGCAGCATGGATTGCAACCTGCGGCGGGATTGGTTATTTCCCGCGCTTCCCCGGCACCATTGGCAGCCTGGCCGGACTGCTGCTCTTTCTTCCACTTCAGCACCTTTCCGTTTTAAACTATACCATTTTTCTCACAGGGCTTTTTGCGCTTGGCGTCTACACTTCATCGGCGGCGGAACCTTATTTTAAAAAAAAAGATGCAAGCCATATTGTCATCGATGAACTGCATGCTGTATTGCTTATTTCCTACTTGCTCCCGCCCTCTTATCTGTGGTGGATCGCGGGGTTTGCTGTCTTTCGTTTTTTTGATATCAGAAAACCGCCGCCCATTCGAAAATTTGAAAAATGGCCCGGGGGATGGGGTGTGATGATGGATGACTTTATCGCAGCCCTGTACACCCTTGCCCTGCTTCGCAGCATCGCATGGCTGACTGGATGGGGCGTTTAATTTTGGGAATGAAAGATTTCAATAAAGAGTTATCCCAAACGGTTTTGGCGGATGCGTCACTGGAAGCGGTGGTCGGGGCCCTGTTGCTTCAAAAAGGATGTCGGCTCTCTGTTGCGGAATCCTGCACAGGAGGCAGAATCGCAAGCCGCATCACGCGCATTCCGGGCAGCTCCCGTTATTTTGAGTCGGGGTGTATCACCTACAGCAATGCCTCCAAAACACGTTTGCTTGCCGTGCCGACACGCCTGCTTGAACAAAAGGGGGCGGTTTCCGCCGAGGTCGCCCAGGCCATGGCAGAAGGCCTGCTTAAAAGAGAACACGTCGATCTTGCGTTATCCGTAACCGGCATCGCAGGCCCCGGAGGTGGCCGCGCAGACAAACCGGTGGGACGGGTTTATATCGCGCTCTCCGATCTCAAACACACCCGGGTCACGACCCATCATTTTAAAGGGGACCGTGAGAAAATACAGTCTCAAGCGGCACAAACAGCCCTCGAAATACTCAAAAATTTTCTCTCGACTTAAAAAAAAGTGATGAAAATGATATAAAGAACAGCAACACCGGGAGGCCCAGATCAATCCCTTCATCTCATGAATGCCTTACGTCTTTTTATTGCTCTTTCTTTTTCAGCCGATGTAAAGGAAAGATGTGCCGCAATTCAGGATCGGGGAAGGAAACAGTTGGCCGATATCAGATGGATCAGTCCGCAGCAACTCCATTTGACACTGGTTTTTTTAGGGAAGGTACTCAAGACGGAGCAAGTCAATATTGAGCACATCATGCGCGAGACGGCAGCCAAATACCCTCCCTTTACCCTTGAATTCTCTGGGCTTGGCGTGTTCCCACGACTCAAATCACCAAAGGTACTGTGGGCCGGTCTGGCGGAAAACCCCGTTTTAATGGCCTTACAGGAGGAATTGATGCTTAACATTTCAAACATCCCTTTTGACATTGAAACCCGGCCATTTCGACCCCACCTGACCTTGGGAAGAATCAGGCAAAAAATCGATATTCAGGCCTTGGGGCAATGGATCGCGCAAGAAAAAAACGTTTCGCTGGGTCTTTCTCATATCAGTTCATTTGATTTGATAGAAAGCCAACTCACCCCGCAGGGGGCACGTTATATTCCCCGCTTGACGGTAAAACTAAAACCTGTTTGAAACAGGGAACGGAAAACAGTTTGAGCATACAACCACAAATCTAACGTTAAGGAGATCACATGACCGAAAAAGGCACAAAAGGAAGCAACCGGCAAGGCGCGCTTGAACTTGCCATGTCACAAATAGAACGACAATTTGGGAAAGGCTCCATTATGCGGCTGGGTGCAGACGATGTCGCCGAGCGCGTACCTGTGATTTCCACGGGATCGCTTGGTCTGGACATAGCGTTGGGGGTAGGCGGTGTCCCCCGAGGCCGCGTTATTGAAATCTTCGGCCCGGAGTCATCCGGAAAAACCACACTGACCCTGCACATCATTGCCGAGGCCCAAAAACTGGGGGGAACAGCGGCCTTCATCGATGCAGAGCATGCACTGGATATTCATTATGCCCGGCGGCTGGGTGTCAACAGCGATGACCTGCTGATTTCCCAGCCGGATACCGGAGAGCAGGCCCTTGAAATTGCAGAAACACTGGTGCGAAGCGGTGCACTGGATGTCGTGGTCGTCGATTCGGTTGCAGCACTCGTTCCCCGTGCCGAGATCGAAGGAGAAATGGGCGATTCACACATGGGTTTACAAGCCCGGTTGATGTCACAGGCCTTACGGAAACTCACCGCTGCAATTTCGAGATCCAAAACCTGCGTTATTTTCATTAACCAGATTCGAATGAAAATCGGCGTCATGTTTGGCAATCCCGAAACCACCACCGGGGGAAACGCCCTGAAATTCTATTCTTCCGTCCGGCTCGATATCCGCAGAATTGAGACCTTAAAGGAAGGACAAAGCGCAACAGGCAACCGCGTACGAGTCAAAGTCGTAAAAAACAAGGTCTCTCCCCCTTTCCGTAAAGCAGAGTTTGATGTACTCTTTAATGTTGGGATTTCCAAACTGGGAGAGTTGCTTGATCTTGCGATTGAGAAAAACATCGCAGACCGAAGCGGCGCCTGGTATTCCTACAAGGGACAGCGATTGGGGCAAGGCAGGGAAAATGCCTTAAAATCCCTGGAAGAAAACCCAAAAATCGCAGCGGAAATAGAACAAGCGATTCGTGAAGAAGCAGGTCTCATTCAAGGCAAACCTGGACCATAATATTTGGTTAAATTAAGCACAGGTGTCGCCCTTCAGTCCAAGAGGCCAAGTCCTTCACACTGAGTATGGAGGGTTCATATGCATATTGACACCTTACTAAAAGCCTCAATGGAAATCGGCGCATCAGATCTTCATGTGAAAGTCGGGGCGACACCCATGGTGCGCGTCAACGGTCTGCTTCAACCACTCAGCCAGTTTCAACGGATGGGAAAAGACGAAGTAACTGCCCTAGCCTATTCCGTCTTAAATCCTTCACAAAGAGAGGTCTTTAAAGCCGACCGGGAGATCGATCTGGCCTATGGCGCGGCCGGGCTAGGACGGTTTCGTGTCAGTATTTTCATGCAGCGCGGCACCGTTGCCGCTGTTTTCCGCGTCATCCCCAGTAAAATTCTGTCTCTCTCCGACCTGTTTTTACCGGAATCGATTCATAAACTGGCGATGGAACATCGCGGACTCGTTCTGGTCACCGGAACCACGGGAAGTGGAAAATCCACAACACTCGCTTCTATTGTCGATATTATTAATACCTCCCAAACCGCCAATATCATCACCATTGAAGATCCCATTGAGTTTCTTCACCGGGATAAAAAAGGCATTGTCAGTCAACGGGAAATCGGACTCGACACCGAGACTTTCGGCGGTGCGCTCCGCTCAGCGCTTCGGCAAGACCCGGACGCCATTATGGTCGGGGAAATGCGTGATTTTGAAACCATCAGCACCGCGCTCACTGCAGCTGAAACAGGGCATCTGGTTTTAAGCACACTGCATACACTGGATGCCATGGAAACCATTAACCGAATTGTTTCCGTATTTCCTCCCTATCATCACGATCAAGTCCGCATGCAGCTCGCCACTGTTTTAAAAGGCATTATTTCCCAACGCCTGATTCCCCGGTCCGACGGAGAAGGGCGTGTGCCTGCCGTTGAAGTCATGATCACCACGCAAACCGTAGCTGAGGCCATTTCGGATTCAGATAAAACACGCAACCTGCACGATATTATCGCCGCAGGAAAATCACAGTACGGGATGCAGACTTTTGACCAATCCATTTACGAGCATTTTCAAAATGGGATCATTACCTATGAAGAAGCCTTGAAATGGACCAGTAATCCGGAGGACTTTTCATTGAAAGTCAAAGGGGTTGAAAACACGAACGAGAGCTGGGAATTTTCCCAGAGTGATGAACCCGGAGAATCGGAATTTGAAATCGACAGGTTCTGAGGACTCGATCGCTTCGGCCAAGAAAGCGGCCTATCGCATATTATCGTACAGGGATCATAGCAGTTATGAACTGACAGAAAAACTTCTCAAGAAAGGGTTTTCAAAACCCCATGTTTCTCAAACCCTTCAGTTTTTAATAAAAATCCAATTGATCGACGATCAGAAATTTGCTCGTGAATGGTCCCGCTTTCGCATTGAACACCACCATTACGGTCCCATTCGCCTTCGCTCTGAACTTCTAAAAAAAGGGCTGCTGCCGGAAGACACCAATGCCCTCATCCGCCAGCTCTTCGAAGAATACCCACCCGGGCCTCAAATCGAAAACACACTTTCCCGGCGCTATAAAGACTTCGCCGCGCTTCAGGAGAAAAAATATCGACAACGCGCTTTT
>CALZIJ010000078.1 GCA_945787655.1 Nitrospiria bacterium
GGGCCGGCGCATGCACCACTCCCAAAACAGGTACGCCATTTTGAACCAGGGCAATATTCACAGTAAATTCATCATTGCGTTTCACAAATTCTTTTGTCCCATCCAGCGGGTCAATCAACCAGTATTCTTCCCACGTTTTACGGATTTCAAAACCGGTTTCCTTGGATTCCTCCGACAGGGCAGGCACAACCGGCGTCAGGGTTTTCAATCCATCCATGATCAGGTGATGGGCCGCCATATCGGCTTCCGTCAGTGGAGAACGGTCCTCTTTGTAGGTCGTTCCCATATCTTTCTTCCGGTATACCGTCATAATCGCCGCTCCTGCTTTTTCAGCCAAGTCAACGATCTGCATGACCAGTTCTTTATTTTTTAGTACGGACATTCCCACCGTTTGTTTGTCCTTTTATCAATGAGGTGCTTTGTATTTCTTTTTAGCGTTTTCGATGTACTCCAGGAAAAAAATCAAAAAGATCGCAAAAAACCCCGCCGTAAACGTTGAGAGCATCACAATCACCCTTCTTTTTGGCCGAACCCTTTTTTCGGGAACAGTCGCAATATCCAAGACCTGTACTGTAGAACTGTCCTTTGCCTCCTGAATACGCGCCATTTCATATTGTTCTGTGAGCAGACTATACAAGGTTTCATGAATTTTCGCATCCCGCAAGAGGCGGGCATATTGCAGGCCCAGATTAGGCAGTCGGTCCGTCGGAATAAAAATTCCTTTTGAGGCCGGACCGTCAGGATCATCATTGCCTTTCTCCAGACTGGAAAGCGCTGACCTCAGTTCCTTCACTTCGGTTTTAAGGATTTTGACTTCCGGGTTTTGCGGCGTCGCATAAGAAAGCAAGGTTTTCAAAGCCACTTCCTTCGCCATGAGTTCCCCTTTCACGGTGCCGATGGCCTGAAAAATGGCGGATGACTGCACATCCAGCTTTACCGCGCCATTTTCTTCCTGAAACGCTTTGACCGCATCTTCTGATGCCATAAGGGCCTTCTTCGCTTCTTCGAGACGCTTTTCAACAAAGGCGCGCATTCTTCCGCCAGAAGTCGTCAATATGGATTGATTAATGCGATCCAGTGTTTCCACAAAGGCATTGGCCAACTTTGCCGTCAATTCGGGGTCTTGCCCTTCGACAGTAATAGACAGAATATCCTCTTTTGATTTCGTGATTCTCAGGGCGCCGCGAAGCAATGTTCTCGCTTCGGCCTCGCTTTTGGCCTGATACACTTCTTTGAGGTTAAACTGTTTGACAATATCATCCAGTACTGTCCGGCTTTTTAATATCCCCATCCAAAGGTTCGTGGGTGATTTCCCACCGAGCATCCCTCCTGCCAAGCCGCCTAATCCTCCGGGTAATTGTGAAGCGATCGCGCTCATGCCTGAAGGATTTTCCTGCGGCGGAAGCAGGCTGGTCGTGGAGGCGTAAATTTTAGGCAGCATAAGACTCACGATGACCGAAACAATCATCGCGACAAAAATAACGGCAAAAAATAGAAACTTACGTTTGGCAAGCACATGCCAATAGTCGAGTAAATTAATTTCATCATCACTATATTGTTCTGCTTCGTTCATGTGATCTTAAAAAGCAACAATAAGGACACCGGCCGTCACCGCCATCTGATAAAGAATTTGCGTAATGTCCTTAACCTCTCTCAACCAGGCAATTTTATCCAGTCGTTCCGGGACTACAATGGTGTCTCCCGGATCAAGGGTGGACGATTTTAAATGTTTCTTCCAAAACCAGAACCCTTCCGTCTGTTGTTTTGAAAAAGCGGTACCGTCGACCTTCAGCACATAGAGCGCATCATCATTGGCATTTTCGGTCATGCCTCCTGCTTTTTTAAGGTATTCACTGACGGTCGTTTCATGATCATAAATAAAGGCGGTCTGGTTAAATACCGCTCCGATGACCTGAACTTGCTGAGGCCGTTCGGGGATCATGAGAACATCCCCTTCTTCAAGGACGACATCTGAAGTCGAGCGCTCAAATAGCTCCACCGGCTGAAGGTCAATGGCCATTCGGCCCTTCGCCTTTGCACTGCGCATTTTTGCCAACAAGGCATCCCGTTGGGCTGCCGAGGACTGATGTTGCAGGGCAGCTTCCGATGAAAGCGCGGTATCAATGGTTGTGGCTGATTGTGTAATTAGTTGTTGCTCGAGTCGATTAATCGCATCATCCAGTTGTTGCTGCTGTAAAACCTGAACGGATTTTCGTGAAAAAACAGCCCCCTTCAAATAAGCGTTTGGGGTCAACCCGCCAGCACGTTTGATCAGTGAAGAAAGCCGTTCACCCTTTTTACTCGTGTAGACTCCCGGAAAACGGACTTCTCCTTCAATTTTCACAGTCCGATAAAGTTCCCACTCAGGCACCGCCTGTACGGCAAGGTAGTCATCGGGTTGTAACAGAATATTCGCATCCGCATTCCCTGCGATGGCTTGTTCCAAATCGATATTAATACGTTCTATACTGGGACCATCTCGGGTCGGGATAATGCGGGTCAACTCCGCCGAAACCAGATACGCGTAATATTTCGTTCCTCCCGCGAGGCTTAATAAATCCGTTACCCGCATATTTTTAGCCAGGGGGAAAATACCTGGAAGATTGACCGCACCAACAACACGGGCCGTTTTTTTCTGGGAAAGTTCCCATTGGTCAAACAAATAAACTTCGTCCAGAGGTTTGAGCATAAAGTCTGCTGACGCGTCTTCTTTCAAAATGGCGTCCGTAAGGTTAAACGGGATTTTTTCCTCTTGAAAATCGGGCGGCATTTTTCTGACCACAATGCCCTCAGGAAGGTAGGAATCTGGATACTCCGGCCGTTTTAAGCCACCGGCAAGCTTAAACAAATCCGATAGTTTCATATTGTTCCGATATTCATAGGCGCCGGGCAAATTAACGGCCCCCAGAATTTCGACCGATTTTTTCTCCATCAAATCCCACTGGTTAAAGACCACGACCTTATCTTCAGGATATAACGACACATTTTCTTTAATTTCCGGATGACGCAGTAATTTTTCAAGCGGGACAGAGAGGTAGTCCTTATGATAATCCGGTGGAACAAGACGTTCAATCAGGGCAAATTTTAAAAAGGTTTCCGGCAAAAAATCTTCCGGACCTTTAAAGAGGTCACTCACTTTCATCCCCTCGCGCCATTCGAAAATACCCGGCCGGACAACATTTCCTTTAAGGGTCACCGCATTTTTTATCCGTGAATCAATCGAAAACACCTTCACAAAATCACCCGATTTCAGTTCAATATTTTCGAATTCGGACAACTGCCCCAGGTTTACATCAAGGATTATTTTGGTCCCATGATTTAAAATCCGCTCAACCTGGACTTGTTGTAAATCTCCGGTCGCTGTAACACCCCCTGCCATTTCAATAAATACTTTGAGTGTCTTTGAACCTTTTAACTCATAAAGGGCGGGCACCTTGACATTGCCCGATATCCCGACGCGAGGGCCGACAGTCGGGACAAAGATAATATCCCCCGGCATTAATGGCGCATCCCCTTCCTTTTCACCTTTCAAAAGAAGGCTGTACACATCAAAAGAGGATATGGTTTTGCCATTTCTCCTCAGTTGAATATCCCGCATAGATCCCACCGTGCTGGGCCCTCCGGCGACAAACAAGGCGTTGATCAAGGTTGAAAAGGAAGACACGGTATACCGTCCGGGTTTTTTGACTTTCCCCACAACGAATACCGGAATGGTTCTAAGCTGCCCCATGCTGATATTCATCTTTACTTCAGAGGCTTTGTAGTACCGGCTGAATTCTTTTACAATCAGAGTTTTTGCCTCAGAAAAGGTCAGTCCCGAGAGATGCACCGCACCCAATTGAGGCAGGACGATCTTACCATCCCGGTCAATGGGGTTCACCAGATCTGCGTTCAGTTTTCCCCATATTGTAATTCTTATTTCATCCCCCGGCCCCAGATGATAATCAGGGCCTACGGGAATGGCTTCAACAGGCTCAAAGGTTTCAGAGGGGGCTTCAAAGAGGTCATACCCAAAAGGATCAATTTGGAGTGAAACATTTTCAGGCAATTCCCTCGCGATATAAGACTCAAACGGGGTTATACTTTCTGGTTCTTCCTCCTCTTTTACGGGCGCCGGGTCCGGATGGGGGAAATCGGGTTTTGTAGCGGCAGACGTTTTGTTTAAAGGCGATTTCTCATCTTTTTTGACACCTTCGTGGAAATCTTGCAAGCGAGGGAGGTCTGATCTATTTTTTAAAAATGCCCGCCCTTTCTCTATTTCTTCCGGGGTCAGTGTTTCTAACTTATCCGCATGATTTGGGAAACCAACACCACCTTGGAAAGGCGGTTCTTGTATGTCATTTTTTTCAAACCCAACCCCTTGGGCCCGGACAGAGGGTAACCCGATGAAATAAAACACACCCACTAAAAATACAAAAAGAGAGAATGCCCTGATTTTTTTTATTTTTTGAAGGGGTGTAACAAGAAAAAATGAGTGTAAAAACTGCATCGAACCAGTCAAGAAAGGCCTCCCGGGAAAAACACGATATCCACATTAACCGTATTCCATTATAAAATACCCGCTGTCATTGTCAAGGACGGGGAATAAGGAGGCCTCAGGATGATTCTCTCTGGAAAAATATCCTGAATCTGGGTAAAATAAAGGGAGCTTTAAAAAAACTCAGAAATGTAATTGTCTATCAGGAGACTGGAATCTGATACCGCCTCAGCTTGTTATAAAAGCTCGCGCGGGAAATACCCAAGGCGCGGGCAGCCATTGATTTGTTTCCCTTACACTCATTCAATGACTCGATGATCCGCTCTTTTTCAACTTTTGACATCACTTCTTGCGTTGAACTAAAAAGAGAGGTTGAAGGCATATATCCCAAAGAGGTCACTTCTTCCTCAATGAGCAGAGATTCCAGAGAGATCTCTTTTGTTTGAGAAACCAGAACCCCTCGTTCAATGACATTTTCCAGTTCCCGGACATTGCCTTTCCATGGCATTCTCAAAAGAAGTTCAGAGGCTTCTTTTGAAAGTGACATCGGGCCTTTGGCATTTTGAGTGGTGTATTTTTTAATAAAGTAACTCACCAATAACGGGATATCATCCAATCTGCCACGAAGAGGAGGGATCATAATCGGCATCACTGCCAAGCGATAATATAAATCCTCCCGAAAGGTTTTTTTTGCAATCCCTTCCTTGAGAGACCGGTTCGTCGCTGCGATCAAACGGACATTGATTTTCTGGCTGCGGTTTCCGCCCACCGGGCGGGCCTCCCCTTCTTGCAGAGCACGGAGGAGCTTAGATTGGAACACCAGGCTGGTATCACTGATTTCATCCAGGAAAAGAGTACCGCCCTCGGCCTCTTCAAACAAGCCTTTTTTATTGGAGATCGCCCCTGTAAATGCACCTTTCACATGACCAAAAAGCTCACTTTCCAAAAGCGTTTCGGGAAGCGCGCCACAATCTATGGCCACAAAGGGCCGATTTCTGCGAGCGCTGAGTTGGTGAATGGCCTGGGCCACACGTTCTTTTCCCGTGCCGCTTTCTCCGTAAATCAAAATGGTCGCATCGCTCGGCGCAACCAAACGGATCATTTCAAACATCCCGCGCATTTTTTTACTGCGCCCGATCATGCCGCAAAAAGAGGGCTCGGCTTTTTCCTGCAGACCTCCCCTAGCGCTTGTTTGGCCGGATGCATTTTTTTTCAGTTCGGCCCCGAATTGCTCTGATCCGCTCAAATAAACAGGGACGTCCTGTATAATTTCTATCGCGTGTGAAACCTCCCCCCGGTCATTGAAAACCGGGTATGCACAAAATTCTTTCTGGGCATGGCTTCCTTCGGACCCCAGCTTTCGAATCGTTCGGAAAGGTTTTCCTTGTTCGAATGCCGTTTTGCAAGGACAAGGGTCACAGGGGAGCGCCCGGTTTTGGAGCAATTGATAGCATTTTTGTCCGATGGGGTTTTCACCAGACTGTGTGGAAATGGCCTCATTGACATAGTCCAGACTAAAATCCTTACGAATCACAATTAAAGGCTCTGAAATTTTATCAAGCATTTCTCGGCAAAATTGCGTCGTGTTGAAATTTTTACTATCGGACATGCTGACCTCTATTGTTTAAAAACAAATGGGATATTACATAAGAATAACAAGACTGCTCAATGACCTTTATCTGATCTTTTATTGACCTGTATCAATAAAAGGCACCCTGTCCTTACTGTTTTTCACGGTTAAAGCCCTCTTGCGCCTCTAACAAGGCTTCGGGCGTGTTGATGTTGATGATCGAAAGAAGATCAGGATCATGTTTTCGAAATTGTGTTTCATCAAAAAAATAGCACCGCAGATCATTTTTCAGGAGATGGAGCGCCAAGCGGTTGGCCTCAAGGTGTTCTGCAATCACGGATCGACTGTCATAAGAATAATACGCATGTAGGGGATGAAGTCGGCCGGAAAGGTGCGGCACCACCAAATCATATTTTTCAACCGAAATATCCACCATCGCCCTGATGACCTGGGCATTCAAAAAAGGCATGTCTGCGGCTGTGACAAAAATGGGCTTCCCTTGCGCCGCGTCGAGGGCCGCGTCAATACCACCCAAGGGTCCCTTGTTTTGAACAAGGTCATGTATGACAGGAAAAGGAAGGATCTTGTAGTGGTCTGCCTTTTCAGGGTCATCCACAACAATCATGACCTCACTGAAAACTGAAGACAAAACACCGGTCACCCGCTCAATCAGCTTTTGTCCGCCCAGGCGGACAAAAGGCTTGTCCACACCCATGCGGCGTGATTTCCCGCCTGCCAGCACCACCCCGCAGGTTGATTTTATGCGTGGATATTCCACATACGGCCTGAGTTTATCGTGGGAATGCTTCCCGTAATCCCCCGTCTATCGGTAAAATCGCACCCGTGGTTTTGGCCGCTTGTTCGGAAGCCAAAAAAAGGACACCGTCCGCGACATCATTGGCCAAAATCTTTTGCTGCATCAGGTTTCTTTTTGCATAAAACGCTTCAACACTGCTTACCGGGATTTTATGGGCCTTTGCACGCTCTTCACGAATCTTTTTTGACCACAGGCCCGAACCCTCGAAAATCCCGTCCGGCGTGACCATATTGACCCGGATGCCTTTTGACGCATTCTCTATGGCCATAATCCGCGCCAGTTGGGTTTGAGCCGCTTTCGATGCAGAATAGGCCCCAAAATCCTTTCCAGGAGCCAGAACATTCTTTGTTGTCACCACCACAATTGCCCCGCCAAGCCCTTGGGCTTTCATAATTTTCAAGGCCGCTTTTGAAGTCAAAAGATGTCCGGTGGCATTCACCTTGAGTGTGTCTTCCCAGTCTTGTAAACTCAGGTCATCCACCGAAGCCGTCCGTGCAATCCCTGCATTGGACACAAAAATATCAAGACCGCCAAACACCCGGAGCGCGCTTTGAAAAGCCGAATTCACCTTTTTTTCATCCGTGACGTCCATCGAGATTGCGACAGCCTGCCGACCGCCGACTTCCAGATTTAAGCGTTCGGCAAGGGCTTCAACTTTATCCTCGCTGACATCCGTCAAAATGACCGACGCCCCGGCCTTTACAAATGATTCCGCGATCGCCGCGCCGATCGCACCCGCCGCCCCGGTAATAAGCACTATTTTTCGAGAAAACGTCTTTTCCGGAGGCAGCAAGGACAATTTAAAATTTTCCATGGGCCAATACTCGAAATCAGAGATATCCTGAAGTCCAATTGTCGTATAGGTATTTATTGCGGCGGCGGCCTTGATGACCGGATAGGTCTGCATGTAAAGATCGTGGACAATCGTTGCCGCCCGACTGTCTTTTCCTGTCGTAAACATGCCCACCCCGGGAATTAAAATAATCCGAGGATTGGGGTCGAGCATGGTGACCCCTTTTTGTTTGTAACGATTAAAAAAATCAACCGCGCGTTTCCGATACGCCTGAAGCCCTTTTCGAATGTCTTTAATCAAAACATCTGGATTTTCCGGATGTTTGGTTTCCACAAAAAGAGGCCAGGGACGGGTGTGCAACATGTGATCCGGCGTAAACGGGCCGACTTGCGTCGACTGTTTTGCTTTTTTGGATCCCATAAACTTTAAAAGATCCGGCGCATCTTCATAACGCATTACCATCCGTTTATTTTGGCTGATTTCTCCGCGCAAAACCGGGGCCACTTCAGCGGCGATGGCATGCCGTTTTTTTGCAGGGAGGGCATTCACTTCAACAGGCCCCAATGGATTTTTCCCTTTTAATTTTTTTTCGATATAACGCTCGGCTTGCGTAACCATTTTAATCGTCAGCTCATAGGCTTCTTTTGCTGTATTTCCCCATGTAATCAAGCCATGTTTATCCAGAATAATGGCCGTAAGCCCCGGCGTCTTTTCAAAAATCTCGGCCACTGATTTTGACAACAAAAACCCAGGACGCAAATAATCCACCAGCGCAACAGAACCCCCATAAACTTCCTGAATGACCTTCTTACTGTTTTTGGTGTCGGTCAGGGCGCAAATGGCATTGGCATGCGTGTGGTAAATATGCTCTGCCGGGAGAAAGGCATGCAACAGGGTTTCAATCGACGGTTTCGGCGCCTTGGGGCCACAATTCGTCCAGTCGCAAAGGCGTAAAGTTTTTAGGCGCAATGGTGCGCATGTCTGAGCCTGAACCCTTGATCCAGAGCATATGTGTCTTTTTTCCGGTATGGTCTTTTCCAAAAGTTTTCATCGATGAGTTGCCGCCGCCCCATAGCACCAAGCGGGCTTCAGCACCAATCAGCCGGGAAGCGTACACAACCAGATCTACGCCACTCAAACCTTTGGCATTTTTGTTTGACCACAAACTTTTCATGTATCCTCCTTACCCAGATAAAACAATCAATAAAAAAGGGCTCAATAAATTGAGCCCTTTTTCTCAAAACTATTTGATGCCGATTAATCTTCCTCTGAGGCCGTCACGGTAAAAGTCGTGCCTTCTTCCGTTAGAAAAAAATCCGTCTCCTCCAGTTCGGAATCTTCAGAGAAAAGATCTTCAATCGCGGATTTCACAAAACTTTTCCCCATCGCGACGCCTTCGGCACTTAAGCCCAGCGCATCCGCTTGCTCGGCATTCCCAAATTCCAGTTCAGTCGTTCCTCCAAAAGACGGAGGGAGATCAAAACCAACAAAAATAATCTTGGCCTGTGAAAGCGGCTCTATTTTATCCAACAAGGTTTTGCCGAATACATTCATTTTTCCGCTCCGGATTCAGAAGGGGCGCGCGTCGCTTTCAGAATTTCATTCAATTTGATTTTCGCATCGTTCATCATCAACAGGGGTTCCAATGTCACGAGGCGTTCATGAATGTCGGGGTCATTGACCAGTTTTTTAGACGCCTGAATTAATTTGGTGTGCATCATCGGCAAGGGGAATTGCTCCATAAGGGGCCGTTTTGTTCTTTCGTTCAAGCCCAACCATTTCATTAAACGGTCTTTCAGGCTCGGCAACGGCGCAAACAATTTGTCCCCCAGCTGAGAAAGCACATCCGAATGCAAGCCCTTTCCTTCCAGCAGTTTGTCAAATTCCACTTCAACTTCTTCATCGGGAAGATATCTCGATGCCGATTCAACGGTAATTTTCTGGGCCTCCAACCGCAAACCGGCAAAGTTTTCACGAAGCAGCTTCAGCAGCTCTTTCCTGGATTCCTCGGTTTTAAAACTTCCAATTAAGCCGACAACATTTTGCTTTTCCATCTCATCTTCGACCCCGTGCATCAATTCAAACAGGCGCAGAAGGCGGTCTTGATTGATCGGCAAGGCAGAAATCGCCTGATTTGCCGCATCCTTGTCCCGTGAATAAGGGTTGTTGAGGCGTTCTCCATAAAGTTTAAACACCGCATCCCAGACTTCGCCTTCAAGCGGAATGGGTTTTTTCTGTTTTGCGGCAATTTGCGCCCGGGACTGCAAAACCGCACAGGATTCCCGCCGAACATTTTCACTTTTACTGTTCACTCCTCCAATCAAGACCTGGATCACGGCTTCGGTACTGTCATACCCCGTAAGTTCGCCGTCGCTTGAAAGGGACACTTTTAAGGCCCGAATCAGGTGATAGAAGGTATCATCTGATTGTGCCCGTTTAAAACCTGACACAAGCGGTTCCAGTCCGTTTTCGGGGTACTTGCCCTGAACGTATAATGCAAATATAAACAGGCTCTCATCCCCCCCTTTGGGAAGCAAGCCTGCCATGGCCTTTGAAACTTTCGGGGAGGCACTCAAAAAAGAAAGGGTTTTATACAGCTCAATCCACACCCCGTGGGATGCCGCGATCTCTTCCCGGTTCAGGTGTGTCAAGAGTTGATCCAAGGGCCCGCCTTCAAATTCCTGAAGGGCTTGTTGATTCTTTTCAAAAACCAGGCGGTCAACAACCTGCCGGATCAGACCTGCGGTTTCTTGCCGGATGACGGGAGAAGATGAATCAAGAAGATTTAAAGCCGCCGTCATAAAATCTACCCCGAAAGGCAGTCTTTTTAAAAGCCTGAATTCCAGTTGCTGTACCCAGGATACCGGTTCATTTTCCAAAAGCGGGATAATTGTTTTCCAGAGTTCCGGGTCGGGCTTTTCGTGACTAAAAACCAGCTTTTCAACTGTCTGCTGCCGCTCTACATCAGATCGTTCTTTGGGATCGAGCTGCGCCGCTAATTCATTATTCATGCAGATTTCCTCTCGTCGTAAAATCGGTTCAAACACCAGACAGGCGAAGCCAACCGGTATGTGAAGAGTCTATTATGATGATTGTAAACTATTTTAAATGAAACGCTCGTATTTTTAAAACCTGAAACAAATTAAGCAGTTTTTATACCTCATTTTGTGAATTGAGTTCAAGCGATAGTTCTCAAGACCGCACAAGAAAAATGTCTTTTCCATAATCCTTCCCTGACAAGCTTGCACAAATGGAAAGGTTTGGTCTAGACTTCCATCACTCTTAAACCACTTCATACTAGAGAGATACGGGTTAGCATGGATTTTGATTTTTCAAACATACAGTTTAAAGATGGGCTTATTCCTGCGGTTATTCAGGATGCCTCCAATAAAGCGGTCCTGATGGTGGCTTACATGAGCCCGGAATCTCTTCAACTCAGCCTCGAAACCGGAGAAACCCATTTCTGGAGCCGTTCCCGTAAAAAGCTATGGAAAAAGGGGGAAACCTCTGGTCACATCCAAAGGATCAAACAGATCTTCATTGATTGTGATGAAGATACCTTGTTGATTAAAGTCGATCAGGTCAAAGCGGCCTGTCACACTGGCGCCCGAAGCTGCTTCTACAGAACACTGACACAGGATGGTAAAATCATGACTCCTTCGGAAATTGCCCCTGAAGAGACTGCGACCGTACTCCGGTCACTCTCTGCAACCATTCGGTCCCGGAAACAAGCCCAACCGACAAAATCCTACACTTCACTTCTCTTGCAAGGCGGGATCGACCGTATCCTCAAAAAAGTCGCGGAAGAATCAGGAGAATTCCTGATCGGGGCCAAGAATGGCGATCGGGAGGAAATCATCCACGAAACCGCAGACCTGATGTACCATTTACTGGTCGCGCTGGGTTTTTATGATATCCCTTTTACTGAAGTCGAAGATGAACTCCAAAGACGAACAACCCGTAGCGGACTGGAAGAGAAAGCATCTCGAAAAAAACCTGTAGAAACGGAGCATTCACCATGAGTTCTATACATCAGGAAAACGACTGCCTGTTTTGCAACATTGTTCAGAAAAAGATTCCGGCGCAAATCGTGTACGAAGATGAAACCGCCTTGGCCTTTGAAGATATTTCCCCACAGGCCCCCGTGCACCTGCTTGTGATTCCCAAAACACATATCCCGCGTCTCGCCGATATGACAACAGGAGACGAAAAAACCCTGACCCAGCTTTTTATGATCATTCACAAACTGGCCGGTGAAAAAGATCTGATGGATTCCGGTTTTCGAACCGTGATCAATTCGGGAGAAGGCGCGGGACAAACCGTCTTCCACCTTCATGTGCATTTGATGGGGGGACGGCCCTTTCACTGGCCACCGGGATAATCCGAAAAAAACAAACTCTCGCCGCCGTTTTATACAAAAAAATGACGTCTGGATGGATTTGCCGTATTGATTGAATCCGCGTCTAGAGAAGGGGGTATCCGCCTTCCTCAGATGAGGATTTAGGAAAAACCGGAGTAGAATCCTTAATGGTTTTAGACCGCATTTTGTCAATATCAATTTCCAGCTGCTCGATGCGGCGCGACTTTCTCCGCCGGTCCAGCATGGACCGGACCCAGCTTGGCACAAAAAGCAGTGCCGACAGGGAAAAGCCAATTAGAAACACACTAATCAGAATCCAGTAAAAAGGGAGGGGGTCTGTCTGCATGCCCCAAAAGAAGTGGAGCGAAATCGTTTGCTCCTGATTGTTATAAAGCGCCCCTAAAAAAACCGTCCCTGTCAGGAGAATGAATAATAATCGGAACATGGACACTCCATTAAAAATGCGGCTTGAGCAAGCGGTATGTTTCGCCAATATCTTCCGGGATAACACGGCTGTCCGAAACAACAGTCATAAAGTTGGTATCCCCCGTCCACCGCGGGACAATATGAAAATGCAGATGATCGTCAATGCCCGCTCCGGCGGCCTTTCCAAGGTTTAAGCCCACATTGCTTCCTTCCGGGCAGAACGCCTCTCTTAATGCCGCTGATGCATTTTTAAGCAAAACCATCAGGTTGGCAGAAACCTCGTCGGGCAAATCTTCCAAATTATCCACATGAGCATATGGACACACCATTAAATGTCCGCTGTTGTAGGGATAAAGATTCATCATGACAAATCCATGCTCTCCCCGATGTAAAATCAAATTTTCTGTGTCTTTGTCTTCATTGGGTTTATCGCACAGAATACACCCCACGGGTTTTTCTCCTCTAATATATTCAATTCGCCCCGGCGCCCAAATCCTTTTCATTGATGTCCTTTAGGCGTCAAATTCAATTCTGCCATAATCACCTGTAAATCTTGCCAAACCCGCTTTTTCTCACCCGGATTCCTTAATAAATAAGCGGGATGGAACGTCGGCAAGACCTTCACTCCGTTTAAATCATGGAATTTTCCACGTAAATCTGAAATGCGGGCCTGTGTATTGAGCAAGGTTTGGGCTGAAAATTTTCCCAACGCGCAAATCACTTTTGGGCCAATGGCTGTAATCTGTTGGTCCAGAAAAGGGCGGCAAGCCGCAATTTCATCCAGCTCCGGGTTCCGGTTCATGGGCGGACGGCATTTTATAATATTTGCAATATAGACCTGCTCGCGGGAAAGCCCCATGGCGGCAATCATTTTCGTAAGCAGTTGTCCCGCCTTCCCGACAAATGGTTCCCCTTTGATATCTTCATCTGCGCCAGGGCCTTCTCCGACAAACATAAGTTCAGCCTTTGAATCACCAACTCCAAAGACCAGATTCGTACGGAGCGGTGCAAGCTTGCAGCGCTGGCAGTCCCCCATTTCCGCCCGGACCATCTCAAGCGTTTGCGTTTGAGGTGCTGAAACAGCGGGCCTTAATTCCGTTTTCTTCCAAAAATCAATGCCTTCTGCCCTGAGCCAATGCATATATCCACATATCTCACGGGTGAGCAGATTGATTTCATTTGAATTCCTTTTGGCATCGACAAGGTTTAGACTCAAAACACACCCTTTTTCATGGAGAAGACCATATCACGTCTATCCCCCGTTCAATATATTTCCAAATCTCTTCCAATACTTCTTTTTCCTTCGATACCGCC
The DNA here is from genome assembly GCA_945787655.1 of Nitrospiria bacterium. Taxonomy (GTDB): domain Bacteria; phylum Nitrospirota; class Nitrospiria; order SBBL01; family JAADHI01; genus JAADHI01. The sequence continues at coordinate 13,758 of CALZIJ010000078.1, forward strand.
TGCTTAAAAAGCCGGCACCCCTTTTTTTAAAACCCGGTCCAGCCAGGCATGGTGGGAATCATCCGTTGCCTGTATCTCAACTTTACGGTGATCGGCCTCAAGATCGTGGATGGTGACCATGAGTCTTCCCGTCGGCAAGAGTTGTACCGCTTTGTCGGCCCATTCCACAGCGGTCACACCTCCCTCCTCGAAATAGTCTTCCAATCCAAGTTCAGCCACTTCATCCTGGTTTTCCAAACGATAAAGGTCCACATGGGTTAAGGGCAAACGGCCCTCATAACTTTGAACCAGGGCAAAGGTCGGACTGTTTACGGTTGACTCATCAATCCCCAATCCTTTGGCCAAACCTTGAACAAACTGGGTTTTTCCTGCACCCAACACCCCAATCAATGCCACCACTTCTCCACCTCTGGCCTCTTGCCCGAAAACTTCTCCCATCTGAAAGGTTTCTTCCCGATTCCTGCTTTGTATGAATCGGGCTGGCCCCTCGCTTAAGCGGCGGCTTGACATTGCTCCATCGCTTTCGCCAAATTGAGCAGGGAGCGCACATTTTTCATCACATTGACCGATTCCGTATCCGGGAGGCCATCGTAGGGCTTGCCAACGACGAGCGCGTCCGGTCCCAATTGAAGACTGGAGAACTCTTCCAAGGCAGGAAGACGTTCTTTCATCGCAGCTTTTTCAAAGATTTCCTCCGCCTGAGCCTTGTTTTCCGACCGAATCTCATAACCTTCCCGAATTTCAGCCAGTGGCGGGCCGGACGATGGCAAGGTGTCCTGCGCTCCCACCGATTTTTTGTAGGCATCCGCTTTTAACAACAATAAACTGGACTGAAATTCTGATTTCAAACTGTAAATATAATAGAGAATGTGCTTTCGGCCTACCTTAACCACTTCAAAAAAGAGATCGATTTGCCGCCCTTCTATTTCTCCGCTAAATCGGGGGTAAAAAAACCGGCTGTCCTGGATCACTTTTCCAGAAAGATCACTTGCCAAATGCTCGAAATTGGACCGAATCCTTTTTTTATCGATATAACCGTGCACGACCATTGCCAGTGCAATCACGCCAATGACAAAAAGAAAAAACAGGGTAATCCCCAATTGACTCATATTAAACAGTCTCCTTTTTTGTTTCTGTTGAAATAATCCGAGAAGGCTTTCGGGAGATGCGCAATCAGATCAGAGGTCATTAACCCCGTTTTCCCCATCTCTTGCGCGGCCAGATCTCCTGCATATCCGTGCAGATAGACCCCTAGGCGTGCGGCATCTTCCGGGACACTGCCTTGGGCGATACAAGCGGCGATGACCCCGGTTAAGGCATCTCCCATGCCCGCCGTGGCCATGCCTGGATTTCCGGTCTTATTGACCCAAACCCGGCCGTCCGGAAAAGCAATCAGTGTATGCGAACCCTTTAAAACAAGAATCACACCCCAGGTTTCTGCAAAATTTGCCGCAATATTAAAACGGTCTTTTTGTATCTCTGCGGCAGTTTTGCCAATCAATCGTCCCATTTCACCTGGATGCGGGGTGAGAATCAACGGCCCTTTTTTCTCCCCTAAAACAGAGACCTTTCCCGCGACTGCATTGATCCCATCCGCGTCGATCACCAGAGGAATGGCCGCCGTTTGAATGATGTTCAAAACCAGTGCCTGGGTTTCCGGATCTTGTGAAAGGCCCGGTCCGATGGCAGCGACCCGCTTTCCTTCCAAAGCCTGCAGAACCTTTTTTTCTGCCGAACCCGCAATGGATCCGGAGCTGGATTCCTCTAGCGGCATCGTCATCACTTCGACCATTTGCGCGGCAATACCGGATTCAATCGTTTTTGGAAGCGCCAGTGTAACCAAGCCTGCGCCGGAACGAAAAGCGGCACGCGCTGTCATTTGAGGGGCCCCCTGTTTTCCAATTGAACCCGCGATCACCAGTAAATGCCCCATTGTCCCTTTGTGGGCGCCTTTTTCACGCGGATGGAGACCGTTTTTTAAGTCCGCGTCTGTCAGAAGGGACACCTTCAGGTCCGCCTGCTGAATCAGCTCATCGGGAAAACCAATATCCACGACGCTCAGTTTTCCGCAATGGGTCAACCCACCCTGCATCAAGTGTCCCCGTTTGGGAAGCGCCATTGTCACAGTGGCATCCGCCTGAATCGCTGCACCCAGGAGACGCCCGTCGTCCGCTGAGAGGCCTGAGGGAATATCCACAGCCACCACGGTTTTGGCTTCTTGATTCAACAACGCGATCCGATCCGCTGCGGCGCCGGTGACAGGCTGTGAAAGTCCTGTCCCCAGAAAAGCATCGACCACCAAATCACACGTTTTAAGCTGCGAAGAAAAGTCTTCCAGATCAAACGCCCCTTCTGAATAGAGCTCTCCGCCGGTTTTTCGCCAGATATCCAGGGACACCTTTGCATCACCGGCCACCCGGCTTTCTTCCGAAAATAAAAACACCACAACCGACGCGCGCCGCATTCGAAAATGCCGGGCGGCAGCCAAACCATCACCTCCGTTATTTCCCCGGCCCGCGATGATCATAATCCGCTTGCCTTCGACCGGGAAAAAGAGAGACTCGACCTGATCCACAAATCCACGCGCTGCATTTTCCATGAGCAGTAGAGATGGAATCAGGTATTCCGAACTCGCCCGCTTATCAAGCGATTTCATCTCAGCTGCGGTGACCACATGCATTGTGATTTAGACCTTTCCTTCTAAAACAACCTGGGCAATCGCGTAATCACCGTCGTGCGTTATGCTTGAAAATATAGAATAAACGCCCTTTTGATCAGCCAATTCACGCACCCGGCCGGAAAGTTGAATTGACGGTTTTCCAGTCGATGCCCGCAAGGTCTCAATCTCTCTGAAGGAAACCCCGTTTCCCAGTCCAGTTCCCATCGCCTTTAAAAGCGCTTCTTTTGCCGCAAAACGGCCTGAAAAATAAAGGGGCGCCATGCGATGTTGAAAACAATAGCGCTGCTCTGCCTCGGTAAAAATACGGTCCAGAAAAGGCCGTCCCCGCCGCTCGATGATTCCCTCCATCCGAGGCACTTTGACCATGTCGATACCAATCCCCAAAATAGGCATTTTAAATCACCAGAATATGCAGACGCCGTGTACGTCCAAGGAACAGAAGAAGAATCATTACCGGGACGCCGAGACGATCAAGGCCTTCATTTCGGTCACCGCCGCGCTCATTCCCACCAACACCGCCCGGGCGATAATACTGTGCCCGATGTTCAATTCTTCAATCTCCCGTATTCGGGCAATGGCCGTCACATTTCGGTAATCCAGACCATGTCCCGCGTTCACCCGCATTCCCAGGCTTTTGGCCAATTTGGCCGATTCCAAAATATCATTCAAATGGTTCAGTTGTGTTTTTCCGCAGGTATTGGCATATCGGCCGGTATGGATTTCGACGGCTTCCGCCGCCACTTTTTGGGCAGCCTTAATTTGATTTGGGTCGGGGTCAATGAATATCGCGACAGGAATCTTTGCGGAATGCAGCGCTTGAATCATTTCGATTAAACGGTCTTGGCAGGACAGTACATCCAGCCCGCCTTCCGTCGTTAATTCCTCGCGTCTTTCCGGAACCAGGGACACCCAGTCAGGCTGATTTTCGGCGGCGATTTTCACCATTTCATCCGTAGCCGCCATTTCCAGACAAAGGGGGACTTCGATCACCTCTTTTAAAATGCGAACATCTCGATCCTGAATATGCCGACGGTCTTCACGTAAATGCACAACGATGCCGTCGGCCCCTGCCAGCTGTGCCATCAAGGCCGCCAAAACCGGCTCAGGCGATGTGCCTTTTCGGGCCTCACGTACAGTGGCCACATGGTCAATATTCACACCCAGTTTTATCACGCCTTACACGCTGTCCCTTGAGGAGCAAACCCCTTATTTTATGTAGACCAAAGTGTTGTCATTATTACAGAATACTAATTTCCGGTCAAGAAAGGGCATGCCCGCCTTTCCGGCCGTTTTTGATCCACCTCAATACTTTTTCAGACGACATAAGATGTTTATTTTTTGAATAACATTTGTGATTCTAATTGTAAGTGTGTTATGGTTTTCCGTCAGATTTTGGTGTGCAATATCCATGTTTCTTTCCGATACACGATCAGGATAATCGTTCTGCTCTGGCAGTTGAGGATTAATGTCTGAACCAAAATACAAACGGGTGCTGTTAAAAGTTAGCGGGGAAGTGCTTGCGGGGGAAGACAGCTTTGGCATTAAACCCGAAATGATCGACCTCATTGCGGAACAGATTAAGGACATGGTCTCATTGGGCGTTGAAACCGCAGTGGTCATCGGCGGCGGGAATATTTTTCGCGGTATTGCGGGAAGCGCCTCCGGCATGGAGCGAACCTCGGCGGATTATATGGGCATGCTGGCCACTGTGCTCAATGCCCTGGCACTTCAAAATATTCTGGAAGGGAAAGGGGTTTTCACCCGGGTACAGTCCGCAATCGAAATGAAAGAACTCGCGGAAAGCTATATCCGCAGGCGAGCCATCCGTCATCTGGAGAAAAAACGGGTGGTGATTTTTGCTGCCGGCACCGGAAATCCTTATTTCTCAACCGACACTGCCGCCGCGCTTCGTGCAATGGAGATCAATGCAAATGTTATTTTGAAAGGGACAAAAGTCGACGGGGTTTACGATAAAGATCCGATGAAAGATCCATCCGCCCGGAAATATTCCGAACTCAGCTATATTGATGTGATTGGGAAAGGGCTGCATGTCATGGATTTCACCGCGGTCACCTTGTGTATGGACAACAGTCTGCCGCTGATTGTTTTTGATATCAAAGAAAAAGATAATGTACGGAAAGTACTGTTGGGTGAAAAGATCGGCACCCTGATCCGTAAAGCGCCATCAAACTAGGGTCTTAAGCGTTAGGGAATCACATGTCAAATGACATCAAAGGTAAAATGAGTGAAAAAATGGACGCGGCCCTTCAACATTTGCGGGCGGAGCTGGCCACCATTCGAACCGGGCGTGCGTCACTGGCACTTTTTGATTCGGTCAAAGCCAACTTTTACGGCACACCCACGCCATTAAAACAGATGGCCTCATTGTCGATTTCAGACAGCCGCACAATTGTGATCCAACCTTGGGACGTCTCTCAGTTACAGGAAATCGAAAAAGCCATCATGTCTTCCGGCCTTGGCCTTTCTCCTTCCAATGATGGAAAATTGATCCGTATTTCTGTACCGCCTTTATCCGAAGAACGCCGCAAGGAATTGGTTAAGCTCGTGAAACGCATGGGTGAAGAATGCCGCATCGCCATCAGGAATTTAAGAAGAGACGCCAACGATGCCTTTAAGGCTGAACAAAAGGAAGGTCTGATTTCAGAAGACATGGTCCATACCGAACAAGCCCAGGTCCAGAAAATTACAGACCAGAAAATTAACTTGGTCGATGAAATTCTGGAAAAAAAAGAGGAAGAAGTCCTCGAAATATAGACCTTTTACGACCTGTTCAAACAATGATCAAGGTCACTTTCACTTCCCCACAGCGTATTGCACCACCGCTGCCAGTTGCTTTTTCTCACTTCATGCTTTTTAATACAATTAAAATAAATGACCCTGTACAGAGCGCGACATTTAAACCGTTTC
>CALZIJ010000079.1:0-10757 GCA_945787655.1 Nitrospiria bacterium
TCAGTATATTTTGGCTGAATATGGTTTCGACAAGAAGAACTACAATAAGAACAATACGTTTCGGACCCTTCAATTTATCCCCTTTAAGTGATCGAACGCGACGATCATCATATTTGTCGGTTCGCATGTGTCATGCCCTTGGATTCAAAGAAACCACACGCCCGACTCCGAATTCTCGATCGTGAATAAATCTACTCCTAAAACCAGATAAAGAGGACTCATGATGAAACGGGGGGAGTGAGGACGACAAAATTTATTTCAGAGAAAGTTAAGAGAATAACTCAATGGATGGTGATTGAAAGGTTCCATGAAAAACTGAAAAAAATGGCCACCGGATAACCTTGCAGGCTCCCGGTGGCCGTATCCTTTTAATCGGATTGATCCCCGCCTGTGGCCGGTCGTTTCGGGCAGGCACACTTGCCTTTAATCGTCACGACTGCGCGAATGCGCATCGTGCGTTGCTGCATATCGGCTTCATTGTTATAGTCGATGCCGTCTGTCACGACAAAGCTGCAGGGTTTTTTATCGGGACACTCCCCGTTGTCACACTCCCCTTTGGCCAGATTCAGAAGGGTGTTTCTGAGGTTGATTGCACTTTTTTGCCATTTGCGTTCCCAGCCTTTTTTGCTTTGATCAATCCAGGGCCCCCTCAAAGACAGGGTGACCGGCTTGTCGCAGTTGACTTTGGGTCCGTCATTTTTAGGGGCCTTGTCTACTAAAAAGGTGTCGGTGTCGTGCGGCACAATGCCCGCTTCGACACCGGCTCGTCCGATCCATTCTTGCGACAGCCCGCCCATTGCCTCAAGCAACAAATCGCTCTGTTCGTTTTTTTCGAAACGTTCTTCGTTGATGTAGAACACCCCGCAACTTTCAGCCGCCTCTAAAAAAGCGCTGCGATGGAGTTGTTCCGCAAGGTTTTTCAAGGTTTCAAATTGTTCATCCTGTGCTTTTTTGTCGGTCATGGTTTTTCGTTTTGATCTATTTCCATCGTTCATTTTTTCCTCCTTGTGTGATTTCCCCCGAAGGGGACGGGTTGATGAATGACCGGATTTTGTAAGCCGCCCCGGTCTCAGCGGGTCAGCTGACGCTTTAGAAAACTCGTCCCGCAGGACGGGTATGTGGTCTTTGGCAGTGCACAATGCCGGGATCGATTATCTGAATCATAATGATCTCCTTTCGTTATTTTTTTGCTCAAATGGGAAGCGGGTTCATGACGACTACCCGCCACCGCCAAGGGCGATCAGTCCGCCTAATATGGACACGCTCGCCGCAGATACGGGGGGTAAAAAACGAAATAATGGGCCAAACGGCCCGAACCCTTTAAAACGATTGCCGAGGTAGACGACAGAAAGCCCCACAGCGACCAGTGTTGCGGCAAGACCGAAACTAAAGGCCGTTATCAACAACATCCCGAAGCCGACTTGATGGAAGGCCACGGCACTGAGTAACACAACGAGTGCCGAAGGGCAGGGAATGATGCCGCCGCTGATCCCCAGACCTAAAATATGTTTGAGGGGATGCGCCGCATCATGCGGTTTCGTCTTGGGATGATGGTGATGGGATGTCTTTGTGTGTGATTTTAAGCCGGCCCAACGCTGTCTGAATAAAATGAGTCCGATGGTCAAAATACCAAGCCCGGATAAGCGGCTTAGCCAGGGGTAAAGCGTTTCAGGCAATATCAGATCTGATAAATACAGGGTGATCAAACCCAGAAGAAACACACCGATCGTGTGTGAAAAGGTAACGGTTATGCCCAGCAGCAGAGCATGTCGAAAGGTGCCCTGACTGCCGACGAGGTAGGCTGCGACCAGGGTTTTCCCATGTCCGGGAGACAAGGCATGTCCCGCGCCCAAGGCCGCAGAGACGATTAAAATCCAAAACAGGTTTAGACCGGAAGGCCTATGCTCCCCCATAAGCCGCGTGAAGGCGTCTTCCTGACTCAATCCGGGGAGAGCCATCGGTCTGGGAGCGGCGGATATTGTAGGCGGTATTCCCGCTGAACGGTGAAAGGAAAAGGACGTTTTTAGGATTTGGGGCGGCGTGTTGTTTTCGGCCTCCGAATAATCAAGAAGGGCACTGCCCGTTTCTGGGACGATGGATCCTTCAAGTCCGATCCCGGAGACGCCCTTGGCCGCCAGCTCTTTCCAGCCGACACGGTGAGGATAATTTTTGTCTTCATATTCCAGCATCCATGATTGGGGCTCAGCACGTCCGTGCAGGGAAACGGGCGGGGTTTGGTAGACAATATCAAGACGCATTGTCGGTAAGCCCCCCGCCCCTTTAGGAAATTCAAGCGTGTGGGATAAGGGCGTGAGCGGCTGTCGTTTCCCATCGATTATTAGAAAAAGCCGGTTTGAAAGCGTGGATACTTTTTCTTCAAGGTAGCGGGTTTGTTCTGTGGTACTGATGGTCCCGTCCTGGTTTTGATCCATCCCTTGCCGTTCCTGAAAAGTGGGAATTTCGGCAAAATCAAGAATATAGCGGACCTGTATGCCTTGGGGTTCCACGGTCAAGGCCGAAAAATGGTTGATGGAAAAATTGCCCATGGGGTGGGCGAATACACCCATGGCTGAAAAAACAAGCATCAAAAGAGCCGCAAGAATCGGGTGCTGTTTCATGAGGGGCCTCCTTTTTTTAAATGGGGGTGTTGAAGCAATTGTGTTTTTGCGACCTTGGCCGCTTTCAAATCAAAATGGGGATTGAGAGAGAGAGCGGTTTTAAAATGTTTGTGTGCTACCACAGGGTTCCCCAGAGCTGTGGCAATCATGCCCGCGTGAAAATACAGCCGGGGATAGGGCGTGCCCAGACGCAAGGCCCGATTAATGGCTGTTTCGGCCTCCGAATAGCGGCCGTTTTTGTAGTACGCCCAGGCCAAAACGTCATAGGTCATGATGTCTTTTCGCCGATCAATTTCGGCTTCGGCGATCCGCAGCGCCTCCATCAGGTTTCGGTTGTGTCTGGCATAAAAGAAGGCCAGCTCCCGGTTGGGCGGTTTTCCCTCCAGCGCGTCCAGCCGGGCTGAAAAGATCACTTGGGCAAACTGGTTTTCAGCCTCCTGTTCTCTTCCCAATGTGAGGTATAGATCGCCCAGTGCCTCCAGGTATTCGGGTAAAGGGCGCGCGGCGATGGCTTGTTGATAGTGGTGTTCCGCTGTTTCAAAATCATTTTTTACCGCATGAATGCGTGCGAGGCGGGCCAAAGCCCGATGGCTGCCGGGCTGCGTCTTTAAAGCAGAAAGATACAGGTCGTGCGCTTTTGAAATTTGACCCAAATTCCAGTACACATCCCCCAATTCGACCTGACACCAGGCAGTGGAAGACTCAGGAGTCCGCGCTCCGGCAGCGATGGCTTTTCCCCATAATTCAATGGCGCCTGTGCTGTCTCCGTGAAGTTCTCTTAAATGGGCGGCTCGGCTGTAAGCCGCCTGGTCGGCTTGAAGATTCAGCATCTTTTGTGCGGCCTGAAGAGATTGTTCATACTTCCCCAACTCTAAAGCCGCGTCGCTGAGCACTCCGTAGTGAAAGGCGACAAGAGGCTGTAAACGCCGAGCTTGTTCGGCGAGGTGTTCGGCTTTTTCAAATTCGTGTTGAAAAAGTGCGATCCAGGCCCGAAGCCCTAAAATGTGGCCTTGTGCGGCGCCATTGGGCGGGATGTTCTCCAGCCATTTTTCTGCGCGGACAAAATAGCTGGCGTCGCCGGTTTCCTGACCGCGCCGGATTTCTGCCATGACGGCTGGGATGTCCGGTGGCTTGGTGATTCGGTTTGTCCTGCCATTTTCTTGAGGAAAAACCGGGTTAGACCTCAAGAGAAGCAGAAGGATTGTCGCAGCACTGACGAAGGCATATCCTGATAAAATATTCTGAACGGATTGTAATCGCTGGGTTTTCATGGTTTAGACTCCCGTGCCGGTCCGGGGAAATACACTGCCCCGAACCGGCGGATGATTTAAGGTTGTTCCAAGGGATCGATATGACGCCGGTTTCGGCCGTCATGCGGTGTCGGCAAAAACGGAAATTGAGTTGCGATGCCGTTGGCCGTAATCCCCGTGCCGGGTGCGCCGATATTGAAATTAACCCCGTCTCCCAAAGCGGGAGTGGCGGTGTTCAGCAGGGCGCCGGCCACCGCGCGCAGGGCAATATCAGTCACATCATCATTGGGTCTCCGCCCATTCGGCCAGCCGTTAATATCCGGCGTTGGATCGCCGTTGGCATTCCGGGCGAACACGCCCAGCCGTTTTTGGCTCGCGGCAGAGGTGGGGGTGTTATTCAAGTCGACGCGTAAAAAGTCGGCCAGGCGGTGGTCGTTTAAGACCCCAGGGACACAAATATCCGAAATGGGCGCATCCTGATACCGAAGCAGCAGGTTGGCCAGATCGTCACGGTTTGTTGTGGGAAAGGTTGTGCCAAAAACGACATTTAAAGCCACAGCCAGCGAAGGATTACAATAGTATTCGACAAATTGAGCTTCAAACTCGGCAAAAACCGCGTTCCATTCGTCTTTACGATGGGTGGGAATAATCAGTTCATTGACCAATGGATTTCCCATGCGTGCGACTTGCGCATAGAAGTCCGAGGTCTCTTTTTTGTTTTTGCGTTTTAAAATAGTGACTCTTGGACGGCTGGTGGCGGCATAGGCGCCAATTTGCAGGTTCCCGTCTTTTCCCATTAATTCCGAAAGCGGGATTTCGATGGCGATGGTATTGACGTTAAACCCGCTGAAGGTATCCGGAGTATTTGCAACATTGTTTCCGTCATCTGCGTCGTCCGCATCGGAGAGGATGGGAGAGTTGCGCAAATTCAGGGTGTCGAAAACCCCGCCGAGATCAATATAGAAGGTTTCATCCCGCTGACCCGCAAATACCCGACCGCCATTATTCAGGGGGTAGATGCCCTGCTTTGCAAGCCCTTCATAATCCGGCATGGTGCGGGGGCCGACGTTTGAGGGTACGGCAAAGAGGGTTCCCGTCCCCAGGTTTTTCGGTTTTTGACCAAAACGGGTTTCCGTGACGGTATAGGTTTGACGCAGAAGCAATCCCTCTGATCCCGGCCCGTCAAGTGCTGTGATCGGGGGCAGTGCTAGATAGGAAAGCGGGAAAATATCCCCTGGCGAGCGCACTTCCGCCTTAAACCGGAATTGATAGGTAATATCTCTCGCGATGTTGTTTTTATTATTATCGATGTAGATTTCATACAAGACATCATCGTCAAAATTAAAATAGTTGGGGCCGCTGCCCGGCTCCTGGCCCGGAATGACATTCATGGCAATAATGGCGTTGTCAGGGTTTTCCGGACTACGAAACAGATAAAAATCGGTAATGTCCGCTGCGGGATCCAATGAGATGAGCGGGGCTTCCCGATGACTGGCTGCGAATGCCTGACTGGTCAATATTAAGAATGCCAGTGCGGCGCTGAGTTGTTGTTTTGTGATCTTTAAGTTCATTGTATTCTCCTTATTTATGTCGGTGTGTGTTTTTCGTTATTCCTGCGGGGCCTGGGATTCAACGGCATCCTGTTCGCGTTGTCCTGCGGCCACCAGGTCTTGTTCTGTTTTGTTCAGGGTGTCGTCTGTGGCGGCGATGGTATCGGCTTGCGGTTCGGCCGGAGCGCCTCCGCCAGAAGAAGAACATGCTGGTATGGTGAGGGCGATGAGTATTAAAGTCACCCGTGCGGCATTGGATAGTTTCATGGTTTTCACCTCCTTTCACTGAGGGTCTTGTGTTGTTTTTATTTCCGGAAGGAAGGTTTCCTTCCGTTCAAAACCCACTCTAAGCGGAAAATGAAAGATAACCAATCCCCCCGGACGGGGGGATTGTAAGGAGGCATTATTATTCTTTTATGGTATTTGAATTGTTGACGGATTCAAGATATTGAAGAAAAAAAAGATATGAAAAAGCGGGTTTTCTATAGAAAAAATTATGGGGAAATGTCGCGTCTTTCCCAAATGAGCGACGGTGTGGATTTTTGTCCAAGACCTGTGGAAAGGGGCACCGGATGATTGGCCAGGTTTGTAACCACTTCTTGAGCCACCCGTCCCACAGTGAGCATTCCGGGAAAATTGATGACCTGAATGGTATCTGTCGGCCGGTCGGTTTCGGGAGTTATTCCCGTAAAAAACTGAATGGCGGGTATCCCGGCTTTTATAAAACTGATGTGGTCACTCGTTCCGGATACTTCAGGGAAAGCAGTGATTTCCACGCCAGTCTCAAAACCGACACGGCGTAAAATCGGCGGCCACTCTCTCGAAGATCCCGTACCCAGAACATACAGGCGGTTTTCGCGCATTTGTCCAACCGTATCCAGATTGATCATGAGGGAGATCCGGCCGGGCGCGAAGGATTTTTGGTCAGAAACAAAATATTCCGATCCCCGCAATCCGATTTCTTTGGCTGTAAACGCTACAAACAGAATAGGCCGTTTCAAGGGTTTGTCCTTTTTTAATACACGGGCCAATTCCAGCATCAGCGCAACGCCGCTGGCGTTGGCATTGGCTCCGGGATGCAGTGTGGATTCATCTCCTTCATGCACGCGGGGCCAGCCAAAGCCCAAGTGGTCGTAATGGGCCCCAATGACGATATATTCCTCTTCGAGTCCCGGACCGGTCCCGGGTAACAAACCGACCACGTTTTTTAAGGAGATCCCGCTTCCCAAACCGGAATGATTTCCCTGCCATTGCTGGATAAAACTGCGGCCGGAATCATCTGCGGGAATTAAACCCGCTTCACGGAAAATAGAGGCGATGTACTCGGCCGCGCGATCCAGTTCAGGTGTGCCGAATCCCCGGCCTTTGAGATGGCTGCTTGATAAAAAGGCGATATCCCGCCGCAGGCGTTCTTCCGAAAAAAGAGGAGGGACCGTTGTGAGTGCCTGCCGTGAGACCAACTCCGTCGGGACTTCCTTAATCCATCGCCCATCGGCTTGTTTAATCCGTATGGACATGGGCGAACCTACGGGCGGCCAACGCCCCTTTTCAATGTTTTTGACGGTTTCTCCCTGAAAGGCCAGGTATCCGTAGGGTCCGTATTTTGGCAGTTTTGTCCCTAAAATAGGGATGGTCGCCGGCTGATCTGTGGCGAGCCAGCTCAGGTTAAGGCGGGATTTTTTTGGATGCCGGGCCGCAAAAACGATGCTGTGCCTCCGCCGGGGAATCTGAATATCCCCAATGCGGGTCATGGCGCTGTTTGTGGAAACATTGTAACGGACAAGCTCTTTTAAAATGGTGCGTTGAAACCGATTTTCCCAACCCAAGAGCAAGACCGACCGGTCGTCCGGCAAAGTCGGATACTCGTTGTCCCAGCCGATTGAGATACGATCCGGGAAATCTTGTTTCATCGAACGCGCCAGTTTCTGATAGGACCGCCTAAGTGGTATGGGGGCAGTCGATGGGAGCAGGATCAGGGTGGATTCCGCGTTGAGTGTGCCTTCAATCGTGGGGGGCATTTCTGAGGGGTGGAGCGCGCGAAAGAGATCGTACTCGGGGTCGAGCAAAAGGCGGACGGGCCGTCTTGGCAAATCAATTTCGATATCGATGGATTTTTCCTGCATGACCACTGTGGTCTGAAACGGTTGTTTTTGGCCTTGCAAGGTGACGGCGATCGGAATATTTAAGGGATAGGGCGGGCCGGGTTGTCGTTGCTCAATAACCGCAGTCAGGAGGTAGCCGGTGTCTGTTTTTTCGGAAGCGACCTGGCGTGCACGGAGTGATGGCGCCCCGGTTCGAGTGACCCAGTCCATAAAATCATTGGAGAGCGGTTTTCCCTCTGCCCGGTTAAAAGCGTGTGCCAGTGCCTCATAACCGGTGTGCCGAAACCGGTTTTCCTGATAAAAAGTTCTTAAGGCTTCAATGAAGCGCGCGTCTCCAAGCGTTTGGCGAAACATGTGGAAAAGCATCAGGGCTTTCCCGTAGCCGATTGCCTGGGGTATGGGGCCTTGCCCTGGGTGAATCAGGGACAGCGGGATATCATTTCGAGGGGAAACGTGTTGTGCATATTCTTGTAAAAAGGTCAGTCGAAAAGATTGTGCCGTGTCTTTTTGTTCCTGCTTGAGATAATCTGAAAGGTAAGCCGTGAGGCCTTCGCTCCAGTTGCCCTGTTTTTGATCGACAAAAACGCTGTTCCCCCACCAGTTTCGTAATATTTCATGCGGATAGAGGGTGTCAATTGTTGCAGGGTTTTGCAGGGTTTTGGGGCCCATTAAGGTAAAAGAGGGCACGCTGTACGCTGATTCCCAAAAATTTTCAAGCAGTGCGAACTTTTGGTATGGGTAAGGCCCCAGTAATTTTTGATACATCGTTAAATATTGCTCTGCGGATTTTAGATAGGTATTTGCCAGGGCGGGATCAGGGGATTTTAAAAACACTTGGATGAGTACACGTCCGGTTTTTCGTTGATATTCTGTCCATTTTCCTCCGGCCAAAAAAATCTGTTCCTGGGGGTCTGTGGACTGCCAGCGGATGTGTTGATTTTGACCCTGAAGAAGGGTTTCTTTTTGTTCTCCCTGACTCACGGCATGCCAGCCTTGCGGCAGGGAGATATTCAGTGTGAAGCTCAGGAGATTTTGGCCAAAATCGGGATACCAGTGACTTTGACCCGCCAGAAAAAGACCTTCCTCTGAAATCATCCCGGATGTTTGAGGAAATGTCGTGCGATCTGGTCGGCTTTCTTCAGAAACAGGATGAAAAATCATCCCTTCATATCCGATGATGACTTGGCGCAAACCAATAGGGAGGGTCATGGCATATTGAGTGACCGGTACCGCCTGGGGGCCTTCTTTCATGTCCATGTCAAAAACCTGGGGGGGCACCGGAAGGTCCGTTTCCGGTCCGGATTCCGGCTCAATGACAACCCCCGGTGTAAAGGCAATGGGGATGAGTCCTGCATGTAAGGAGAAGTGATACTTGCCTGCTTCATCCGGCATGAAGTCTGGTGAAAAGTTAATCTTATCGACGACAGTGATCCGGTTTAAACCGGGTGTTACCACGACCTGCATCTCGTGGTGAATTTGCGCACCGGCATGGGCCGAAAAAACATCCGCAAAAAAAAGAATGGCGGTGAAAAAAAAGAGGATCCACTGCGGCTTCCCGATTTGAACGGTTTTTGGTATTCCTTGTTCCCCTCTAAACACCTTGATTTTGTATCCTTAAAAAAACTGTCCCTGTAAGACCATAGAAGAAACTATATTTTAAAGTTGGGAATGAGTCAATCCGATGTCAAAATAGAGATCAATGACCGTGCGTTGACAAGATTCCGAGCCTGTGATAAACAGTGAAAATCCTATCATAAAAGGGCCTTTCATTGAAAATCGGGATTTTGTTGACCACCAGCCCGGAACACCAGAATGGTCACACCGTCTGTGCGCTTTCGGATGTATTTTTGGCGGGTGGACATCAGGTTTCACTTTTTTTAATGGATGACGGCATTTTCCACATTTCGAAACACCATAAACTCGGCATGGCGGAAAGTCTGGAAGACTTGCTTTCCAAAGACATCAAGATATCAATATGCAGTCAGTCTGCGGAAAAACGCGGGGTCTCTGAAGCAGAGGGCATTAAAGGAATCGAGTGGGCTTCACAGCGTGAGTTGGCCCGGATTGTTGCGATATCCGACCGTTTTTTAAATTTTGGAGATTAAGTTTTCATGGATGCAAGCATGCATAATAAAAAGAAGAAAGTGGTTGTGCTGGTTGACGGAGGCCCTTTTAATACGGTCAGGCCCAGTGAGGCGTTTCGAATGGCCATTGGTCTGACACTGGGGAGTAATGATGTCAGCATCATTTTGCTGGACGATGGTGTGTTTCATTTAAAAAAACTTCGGGGAGATCAAATTGGCCGTCCCTCTCTCTATGATGTAATTGGTGTTTTTGAAAAAATCGGTTTAAAGTTGTATGCCGATCAGGAAGCCGTGGGCAGGAGAAATATTGACACCCCGCCCAAAGAAAGCCGGTCTTTGCCTTATCAGGAGATTATGGGTTTGATCAGAGGGGCCGATGTGGTGATTCCGTTTCGATGAAAACGCTGCATATTCTGAGGAAAATAAATGATCCCCTGGCATTGAAGGTCATCGCAGATGGGTTATTGAATGACTCAGTGGCGCTTCTTTTGATCCAGGACGGGGTTTTGGCAAAGGGAAATTTCCCCGAAGAAACCTATGTCTGCGAAGAAGACCTCACCGCCCGGTCTGCGGAAAGCCCTTATTTTTTGATTAATTATGCAGGAATTGCCCGGCTTGTAATAGAGTGCGAACGGATCATCACCTGGTAGAATGGTTCAGCCTGTCTACTTCAAGATAATGAGATTGATCTTTAACGGAGCACCCGATATAATCTCGCTCTTTTGAACAGAGGGAAATAAATAATGCGCATAGACGGAAGGAAAGAAAATGTCCTTCGTCCCTTGAAGATGACTCGAAATTATCTTAAAGATGCAGAGGGGGCGGTTTTAATTGAAATGGGTGATACCAAAGTGATTTGCACCGCCACTGTTGAAAATCGCGTGCCCCCTTTTTTGAGGGATCAAAAGAAAGGCTGGATTACAGCGGAGTATGCGATGTTGCCGCGCTCTTCCAAGGAGCGCATTTCCAGGGAATCGTCCCGAGGGAAGGTGGGAGGCCGTACCCATGAGATACAGCGTTTGATTGGACGGTCCCTCCGTTCCGTAGTGGATATGACGGCCCTTGGAGAAAGAACCCTCTGGATTGATTGTGATGTCATACAGGCCGATGGCGGGACGAGAACCGCATCGATCACCGGGGCGTTTATCGCAAT
>CALZIJ010000079.1:10807-11839 GCA_945787655.1 Nitrospiria bacterium
GAAAATTCAAAGTATGCCGGTCCAGGACTATCTGGCCGCGATTAGCATTGGTAAGGTTGACGGCAAGTTGCTGCTCGATTTGAATTACAGTGAAGATGTCCGTGCTGAGGTCGATATGAATGTCGTGATGACGGGACAAGGAAAATATATTGAAGTGCAAGGCACGGCTGAAGGGGACCCATTTCAAAAAGAAGAATTGGATGGACTGCTTAACCTCGCTTCCAATGGCATCCGGGAACTCATTGTTGAGCAGAAAAAGATTTTAGGAGATTTAATTTAATTGTTGCTTGTGCTGGCCACCGGGACTCAGGATAAAGTGAAGGAAATCAAAACGATTTTAAACGCGGAAATTTCTCTGGACATCAAAACGCTTTCTGATTTTCCAGAGCTGCTTCTCCCTCCCGAAACCGGAAAAACCTATCGGGAGAATGCCATTTTAAAGGCGATTTCCGTGACCAAAGAAACAGGTGCTGTCGCAATAGGGGATGATTCGGGACTCGAAGTCGATGCCCTTGACGGGGCCCCCGGACTTTTTTCAGCACGGTTTGCGGGGGACGGGGTCAGTTATGCGGAAAATCGAAACAAGTTGTTGCAACTATTGAGTGAACGGCCTGGTGAACCCAGGACGGCCCGCTTTGTTTGCACCGTAGCGGTTACCCATCCGGCCCGGCCGGTTGAAGTTGTTGATGGTGTTTGTGAAGGAGAAATCTCCATGTCGGAGGAAGGTTCGGGCGGTTTTGGTTATGACCCGATCTTTTTTTATCCGCCTTTGGGGAAAACATTTTCATTGTTAACATTCACTCAGAAAAACAAGGTGAGTCATCGCGGGCGGGCGCTTCATGCGGCGCTTCCTATACTGAGGGAAATGATTGCTCAAACGGCTTAAAAACGATATTGTTGCCAGTTGGGTATAACCAATAGGACGGGGTGTGGCGCAGCTTGGTAGCGCGCCTGCTTTGGGAGCAGGAAGTCGGAGGTTCAAATCCTCTCACCCCGACCAGGTTTTTTCAATACTAAAAAAGCCGGAAAGAG
>CALZIJ010000080.1 GCA_945787655.1 Nitrospiria bacterium
ACCCCAGAAATGCAGTTTCGGCAATATTTGCAGCGATAGTGATACACAAGGTTCCTTTTGGCCATAGTTTGCTTTGGGCAAGTCCAATGTCGCTATATGTTTGATTGTAAGTTTTTATGATGTGATTGGCCGCTTTGACCTCTCCTGTTTGAACAAATGGATACTTCCCGCCAAACAACTGCGGGGCATTTCGCGGACGATGTTTTGATTTTCCTCGTGCCAGTTCACCTAAATCTGATAAGCAAATATAAACGTAATTTTGAGGTACGGATGGCAGGTCGGACAAATTGTCTTGAGTTACTGAGGGCAAAACCTTCGGTTTCTTAGGCCGCCCCGGTTTCTTCCCCACTTTCCCTTTTGCTTCCCAATCCGCCACGGCTTTTTGCCAGGTTTTGAGTTGTTCCTGATAGCGGGCTTCGCGTTCGGCTTTGATTCGTGCCAGCAGGGTATCTGCGGGTTCCAGTTTGTGGGCGTTTTCTTTGCGCCATTTTTGTGTGAGTTTGCCTTCAAAGGCGTGTTTTAAGAGGGCTTGACGATAGACGGCCAGTTGCGCGCGGGCGGTCTTCAGGCAAGCGACGCCTTTGTCCAACTCCGAAAAAAGCGCCTCGACTTTCGTCACAATCCGGTGTTGTTCGTTGAGGGGCGGGAGGAGAATTCTTTGTCTATAGGCATCGTTCCTATTGAGCCCAGGGATCGCGGTGGACTTTTCGAACTTGTCGAGACTTAGGGATAGCAAGAGATAGTAAGAAAATCTCAAATCGATGAAGTCCGATTTTTTTACGAAATAAGTTGTGTCAATTGGCCAACAAGATTTTGAAGAGTAACTTACTGCCCCCGCCGCTCCTTTCCGTCCGACAACTAAACACGGTCCGTCAACCAGAAATTGATTATGATAGCCAACGATGCCGTTTGAACCATAAACTGGGAAATTTCCATTTTCATGTCTAGCCTTTTTTGTCAGACTTTTTCCATATTCAAACTCGAATAGATTTCCGAGGTCTGTTTCAAGCCAGCTATTTGGAATCACGCCGCCAAAGCCTCATTCAATTCGTCAATCAGGGCATCCATCTCCGACCCGAATAATTGGTGCATCTTCCCCAGCCCGCCCTTGGCGTCAAAGGGGGCGCGTTCCAAGTCGTCCCGCTCGAAATGAAAGGAGCTCATGATGTGGTCGCGGATGTCGCGCAGCCAGGCCATTTGCGCGTCGTTGAATTTTTCGCCGCCGCCCGCGTGGTGCGTGAGCACCCAGTTTTGAAAGTTGCGCCGCACGGTGTCGGCGTAGGGTGAAAGGCTTGCGTCGATGCCGCAGGCCCGCCGGATGAGCGCGACCAGGGCCGTCAATTCGCTGAGGGGCTGTGGATTCCCGCCTGCGCGGGAATGACGCGGGAAGTCCAGTTGCGCGTAAGCCTGCCACACACGATACGGGGCCAGTTGCGGTTTGTCGGCTTTCAATTTATCCATCACGGCGCGGATCATGTCGTAAGTCAACTCCCGGCGGCGATAGGGCTGATCGTAAAAAATCGCCAGGGCTGTGATTTGGTCTTTGTGTTGTTCGAGGTAGGCGGAAAAGGCCCGCACCAGCGCCTCGGCATTGGCTTGCGTATCCGCCGCCCATTCCGCTTTTTGCAGGCGGTCGATATTGTCGTGATCGAGGGTTTGCTCCCGGCTGCGGCGGATATCGTCAATCACGTCAATCAACTCACCCGTGAACACACGGGCCGCATCGCGCACGAGCGCCGCTTGCGCTGCCTCGCGTTTTTGCTCGCCGGGGTCGGCCCCTTCGGGCAGGTTAGCCAGTGACAGGGCCTTTTCTTCCACCCGGTCCGCGTCAATCGCCTCGAACAAGTTTTTGACAGTCGTGGTGAGCGTGACGCCGCCAGAAAGCCCTTCAATCCGCTGCTGTTCCTCACGGTTTAGCTGCGTATTCAAACGCGCCAAACGCCCGGCCAGCGAACCCACGGTGTCCGCGTCGCTCGCACCCATCATCACGCCCATCGCCAAGTCCTTGAGCGGGACGGTCGGTTTGGTGATGAGCGGCGGCGAGGCGTTTTTCTTGGAGCGCATGACGCCGACGGCATCCACCAGCACGTAGTGGGTTTTGGCCCGCGCGGATTTGCTGACTTTTTTCAAATCGTCCGGGGCGATGGTGCGGGTGCCGCGCCCGTCCATTTGTTCGAAATAATTGCTGCTTTTGACATCCCGCATAAAGAGCAGGCATTCGAGCGGTTTCACGTCCGTGCCGGTGGCGATCATGTCCACCGTGACGGCGATGCGCGGATTGTAGTCGTTGCGAAACTGCGCGAGCACGGACTTGGGATCTTCTTCGCTTTTATAGGTGACTTTTTTGCAAAAGGCGTTGCCCTCGCCGAATTCCTCGCGCACGATTTGGATGATGTCGTCGGCGTGGCTGTCGGTTTTGGCGAAGACGAGGGTTTTGGGCACTTCCTCCCGGCCCGGAAACATCGCGGGCAGTGCGTCCCGAAAGGCTTGAATGATGGTGCGAATCTGACTAGGGTTGACGACGGTGCGGTCCAAGTGATTGGGTGTGTACATCTCGTCTTCGTCCTGTTGCGCCCAGCGTTTTTTGCGGGTGAGGCGTTCGCGTTTCTGCACGAGCCGCCGGGCCTTGAGCGTGCCGCCGCGCGTGCTGATATCGGTTTCGATCACAAAGACTTCCTTGTCCACATTCACGCCGTCGGCCACGGCCTGCACCCGCGTGTATTCGCTCACAAGGTTTTGATTGAAAAAGCCAAAGGTGCGTTTGTCCGGCGTGGCGGTGAGGCCGATGAGCGTGGCGTCAAAGTAGTCGAGCACTTGCTGCCAGAGATTGTAAATGGAGCGGTGGCATTCGTCGATGACAATAAAATCAAAAAACTCAAGCGGCACTTCAGGATTATAAGTCACGGGCAGAGGTGTTTTGGGGCGTGTGAGTTGCTCGGCAGGGTTTAATTCTTCGAGAGCGGGGTCAAGTTCTTCGCCTTTTAAAATGGCGTACATGCGTTGAATGGTGCTGATGCAGACCTGGCTGTCGTTCGCCACATACGAGGACTTGAGCCGTTGCACGTTGTACAGTTCCGTGAATTTGCGGTTGTCGTCGTTGGGCACGTAGGTCATCAATTCCTGCTCGGCCTGCTCGCCCAGGTTTTTGGTATCAACGAGAAACAGCACACGCTTGGCGTCGGCGTGTTTGAGCAGGCGGTAAATGCTGGTGATGGCCGTATAGGTTTTCCCCGCGCCGGTGGCCATTTGAATGAGCGCGCGGGGTTTGTCGGCTTTATAGGAGTGTTCCAACTGGCGAATGGCGATTTCCTGACAGTTGCGCAGACCCAGTTCACGCGCGGGCAGGTTGTTGGGATTGAGCGGCGGAATGTTTTGCAGCCGGGCGCGAAGGGACGAGGGTTGGGTCAACCATTCGCTGAGGGTTTCAGGCCGGAAAAATTGAAAGACCTCGCGGGAGCGGGGTTTGGGATCGCGTTGATCGGTAAAGCGCGTGATGACGCCGGTGCTCTGATACAAAAAAGGCAGGGGTGCATTGTTGTGCACCCATTTCAATTGTGCGGCGGCGTAGTCCTCGGTTTGTTCCTCGACCGTGGTGATTTTCTCTCCCATTTCCTGTCTTTTGGCTTCGATGACACCGACAGGCTGTCCGCTCACAAATAAAACATAGTCCGCCGGGCCGGAATCCGTCGGGTATTCACGGACGGCTTGGCCCGCGCCTTCGTGCAAGTTGATTTTGTTAAGATTTTGCACGACCCAGCCCGCTGCTTTCAACATGCGGTCAATGTTGTCGCGGGCCTTTTGTTCGGGATTTTGGTTTTCAGTCATGGTTTCAATTAATCAATGGTCTTGCTCTTTTCGAGTTTGCACCACCACATACCCCGCCTTAATTTTCTCCCGAAAATCCTCCGGGACTTCATCTCACTCAAAAAAGTCCACTCGAAACGGCGGGTTGCTTTCTTCAAAGACTTCTTTTAAATCGGGCACGCGCTTCATCAAATCCTTTTCTCCCAAAAAACCGACCAAATCCAATGCGGGCCTTGCCGTGCCTTTCATGTGCGAACCGTAGGCCCACACTTCAGTGCCCGGATTGAAATCCACATGGGCCGCCCTCGAAATATCCCGCCGATTGTAATCTTTTGGCGGTCTAAAATCAAAATCAGATGAACGGTTGTTTGGCCGCTTCCTTATTTTCGTCTTGCGAAGATGTGTCCTTCTCCCCTACAATTTTAAGATCACACATTGAACGGCATCCGGTTGTTCAGGATGCGGCTTTCCCTGAACGCTTTGTTGAATTTGGAGGGTGGAACCATGCATCAGCGGAATATCCTTTTTATGGTGTGCGCGGGCCTTGCCTGTGCGGTCCCGGTGGATGCGGCCGGACACCCTGAATGGACGGCACGGGCCGTTTCGGCCAAAGCCGTGTGGCGCATCGAAAATACGGCGGATTTCAATTTTCTGAAAACGGCTCGCGGTATTCAGGGGGATCTGCCGCCCAATGCCCTGGAGTTTGAAAACGACCGCGCGGACGATCCAAAAGCCTGGCGGCGGCACGGGCTGAAACTGTTTAATCAGGGGCGGTATGAAGAGGCGCTGACGGCGTTTAATCAGGCGATTATTTTAAAAGGGAATGACGCGGAAACCTGGAACAACAAGGGAGCGGCGCTGGCCAAACTGGAACGTTATGATGAAGCCCTGACCGCTTATGACACGGCCATCGAATTTCGCCCCAACTTCGGGATGGCCTGGCACAATAAAGGGATGGCGCTCAGCAAGTTGAAACGCACGCTGGACGCTTTGGAGGCTTTTGAGGAAGTGCTCCGCATTAATCCGACCGACCCGGAAGCCTGGAAAAACAAAAGCGCGGCGCTGGCGGTTCTGGGCCGATATTTTGAAGCGCTAGGCGCCATTAACGAGGCGCTCAATTATGCGCCCCACTTTGCGGAGGCCCTTGAACTGAAAGCGGAGCTTGAGGATAAAATCAAGTCCATGCGGTTTCAACTTTAAACAGAGATATTATGGTGCTTCGGGCGCCTTGGGCGGGCTGTCTTTCCCTTCGGGTTCCGGCGGTTTTTTGTTCAGCTGTTCGTTGATTTTTAAAAAAAGCTGTTTAGGGGTGGGCGTCTCCGAAGGGACGGGTTTCCACATGGGCATTTTGACGGTGGTGCCAAAACCGGTATTGACCCGCGCGCGTTTAATGAGGACTTCGACATGACTGGTGATGCTGACGGTGGTGCCCTCGTTGGTTTTGATGAGACGAATATCGAGCCGCTCACGTTTTGAGTCTTTCAGTTTTTTCCAGTTGCCGACAATCTGGCCCGATCCCTTGTCGGTGGAAAGCACCGGGACATCCGGCAGGGTTTTGATCGCGGCCGCCCACACGGCATCATAATCTTTTGAAAAACGCATTTCACTGACCGGCCGCGGCGGAACACTCTCCTCTGTGGTTACCGGGACGCCAGCGCATCCTGTAGATACGATCAACAGGGCAATAATAAAAAGCAGATTGGATTTCATGTGTTGCCTCCTTGATGTCCTAAAAAGGCCAAGCGGCCTTTTACGACTGACAAAAATCAGGGCAGGCTGGTTTCTTCAAGCCGTTTTTTCCGCCCGTGCCAGCCTGCCAGCAGGAGCAAGCCCCCGATCACCAGATACAAGGATGACAAATGTAAATGGGCCCGTGGATTGGGATCGTTCTCCGGGTGCAGGGTGACTTTTATCCAGCGGTTGCCCCACCAGAAAATATTAAAAACAGCGGTGGCCATCACCAGGCTATAGTCTCGCGCTGTGGCTTTTTCACGCTGTTTTGACATCCATAATAAAAATACGCCCATACTAAAAGACAGGGTGACAATAAACAGATCGACAAAAGAAAAACGGTCGCTTCCCCATCGGGTATACAAGACGTATAGGCGAAACCCCCATGAGAAAAAAATAATGAGGCCTGAGACAATAAATAAAGTCCGTACTTTTTTAGACATTGTTTCTCTTCCTTCAGGTTAATCCGGGGAAGGGTTGATGAGACTCCCCCGTTAAAAAAATAATTTAATGGGCTTCGGCCCAGTTCTTCCCGACTCCAATATCCACGGTCATCGGGACTTTTAACTGGACGACGCCCTCCATCAGTGACACGACCTTGTCTTTGATTGCCGGCACCTCTTCTTCCGGGGCATCAAAAAGCAGTTCATCATGCACTTGCAGGGTCATCTTGCTTTTGAGGCCTTCATCGGCCATCCAGCGCCAAATGTGAATCATGGCCAGTTTAATGATGTCGGCCGCGCTTCCCTGTAAAGGGGTGTTAATGGCCAAACGCTCCCCGACCCCGCGGGTAAAACTGTTTTTACTGGCGAGTTCGGGAATGTCCCGGCGCCGGTCAAAAAGGGTGGTGACGTAGCCTTTTTCGGTCGCTGTTTTCAAGGTACTTTCGATAAAATCCTGTACGCCGCGATAGAGCTCAAAATACCGGTCGATATAACGCTTGGCTTCTTGTAGTGGTACTCCGATGTTGTTCGAAAGGCCAAAGGGGCTGATGCCGTAAATAATGCCGAAATTTACGGATTTCGCCGCACGGCGCATTTCCTGTGTGACGGCGTCTTTTGGCAGATCAAAGAGTTCCATGGCCGTGCGGGTGTGAACATCGTCCCTGTTTTTAAAGGCATCCAGTAATTCCGGGTCGTTGGACAGATGGGCCAAAAGCCTGAGTTCGATCTGGTTGTAGTCAGCGGAAAGCAGCACGTTGCCAGGCGCTGCGATAAAGGCTTCGCGAATGCGCTGTCCCATTTCCCCGCGAATGGGAATGTTTTGCAGGTTGGGATCTGTGGAGGAGAGGCGTCCGGTGGCGGCGACGGTTTGGTTTAACTGGGTATGAATGCGCCCGGTTTCCGGATGCACCAGCCTGGGTAGCGCATCGATGTAGGTGGATTTCAGTTTGACGATTTGACGGCTGTTTAAAATTTCAGCAGGCAAAGGATGTTTTAATGAAAGCTGTGTGAGCACGTCTTCATTGGTGGAATACCCGGTTTTGGTTTTTTTGATGGGTGTCAGCCCCAGCCGGTCAAAGAGGATCTCGGACAATTGCTTGGGGGAATTGATGTTAAATTCACCACCGGCCAGGGTATAAATTTTTTCGGTAATCTCCGCGAGTTTTTTTTCAAGCTCGATCGACATCTTTTTAAGCAGGCCGGTGTCAATTTTAACGCCGTTTTGTTCAATGCCGGAAAGCACAAAGACCAGCGGCATTTCCATTTCGTTAAACAGTTTTGTGAGGGACTGTGTTTCAAGCCGCGGTTTAAGGGTTTCAATCAGGCGGCGGATCAGGTCGGCTTCCCGGCAGATGATGGGCGCTGCGGTTTCGGGGGACGTGTCGGTTTGTTCAAACAGGCCTTTTTGCTCAGACTCAACCTGTTCCTTTAGGTATTCGAGTGCAAGCCCTTCTAAACTATAGTCTCTTCTCATGGGATTAATCAGATAGGCTGCGATTTTGGTATCAAAGAGTTTGCCGCAAAACGGGATGCCGTGCCGGTTTAAAATGGTAATGACCGGTTTGATGTCGTGTCCGTAAAACACAAGGTCTTTCAAAGAGAATAATTGTTTCAATCCCTTGGGAAAGTCAGGTTTTTCCTTTAGAGGCAAATAATAATGCTGGCCCGCAAGGGTGGAAAAAGCGAGGCCATACGGGATGGCATTCATGGGGTTTGTTTCGGAAGAAAAGAGCCTGAAGACAAGGGCCCCGTCTTTTTGGACCTTGGAAAGACAGGCGGAAAGGGTTTTTTCACTAATCATTTCATAGTGTAATTCGGGGGCATCCGGTGTTGGAACCAGTTCCTTGAGAAGGTTTAAAAACTCAAGTTCCTGGCAAAGCGGCGTGAGCTGCGTCTCATCGGGCGGCTGGACCTTGAATTGTTTTAAATCAAAATCCATCGGGCAATCCATTTTGATGGTGGCCAAATCCCGGCTAAGACGCGCGATTTCTGCGTCATTTTCAAGTTTTTGTCTGAGTTTTGGTTGTTTGACCTCGTCTAAACGGGTGAGCAGGGTGTCTATATTGCCGAAGGTTTGAATGAGCTGCATGGCTGTTTTTTTGCCAATCCCGGCCACACCGGGAATATTATCCACAGCGTCGCCCATTAATCCCATCATGTCGATGATCTGGTTTGGGGCGATTCCAAATTTTTCCTGAATCGTGTCTTCCGTGGTGCTCACATCTTTCATGGAATCGTAGAGCGTGACTTGCGGGGAGATCAGTTGATACATGTCTTTATCGCCTGTCACCACGACGACGTCCAATCCGGCGTCGGCCCCTTTTTCCGCCAGGGTGCCAATGAGATCATCGGCTTCAAGGCCCTGCTCCTGTACGAGTGGAATCCGAAAGGCGGAGACCATTTGATGAATATAAGGAATTTGTTGTGCAAGGGGGTCGGGCATGGGAGGTCGGTTTGCCTTGTATTCGGCGTACATTTCGTTGCGAAAGGTGTCTCCTTTGGCATCAAAGGCAATGGCCAGATAGTCGGGTGATTTCTCTTTAATAATCTTGAGCAGCATTTTTGTGAAGCCATAAACCGCATTGGTGGGAAGCCCTGCGGCATTGGAGAGTTCACGTATGGCATAGAATGCCCGGTAGATATATGAACTGCCGTCTATAATAAAGAATGTCTTTGCCATTGTGCCTCTCCCCGTTTTGGAAAATTGAAACATGATACAGCGGGCGGTAATGGGTGTCAATTTTAAGTCAGGGGGCGAAATACCGCGTTGCCAAACGCTTTTTCGCATGGTAAGCTGGTATAAAAGTCAGGAGAAAAATCCACGCTGTGTCACTCTTAAAAATTGCAAAACTGGGCAGTCCCATCCTGAGGAAAACCGCCGAACCCGTTACATCCGAAGAATGCCAAAAGATCGAATTTCAGCGCTTTATTGATGACATGATCGAAACCATGGAAAAACTGGACGGCCTTGGACTGGCCGCACCCCAGGTCTTTCAGTCCAAACAGCTCGTGGTTTTAAAATCCCAAGGCAATTTCCGATATCCGGGCGCACCCGATTTTCCACTTTTAATTTTATTGAACCCCAAGTTGACAGACCTTTCAGACCAGATGATCGAAGGCTGGGAAGGTTGTTTGAGTGTCGATAACCTGCGCGGAAAGGTCAAGCGGCATGCCAAAATCAAGGTCTCCGGTTTTGACCGGAATATGAATCCCCTTTCCTTTGATGCCGAAGGCTTTTTGGCTGTGGTGCTTCAACATGAGACGGACCACCTTTTGGGTAAGGTTTTTTTGGATCGGATGGATGATTTTTCGACCCTGACGCATCTTGCCGAATTTGAACGTCATTGGATATCCCCAATCGAGACTGTATAAGCATGAAACTGGAAGACAAGCTTTTTCTGGATCAATATAAAGTTGATTCGGAACCCCATCTTAAAGTGAAAAACCCGGATGTTTGTGTGAAGTGTGAACACAAACAATGCACCTGGGTCTGTCCCGCTGGTGTCTACAAATGGGATGAGGAAAGTCAGAAAATTATTCTGGGCTGGGAAAACTGCATGGAAATGGGCGCATGCGTTGTTGCCTGCAATGAGTTTGACAATATCGAGATGCAGTATCCCAAGGGCGGTTTTGGAATCTCCTACAAATTTGGATAGGAAAGACCCGCTTTAGTTCCATTCTATGTTCGGCACTGGATACGGATGCCATGCGAATTACCTTAACCATTCAACGTTTTAACCCCGAAACCGATGTAAAACCCCGTTTTGTGGATTACGGGATCGAAGCCGGCCGGGAAACCACGGTATTGCTTGCCCTGACCCAGATTAAGGAAGAGCTGGACGGCACCCTCTCCTTTCGGGCCTCTTGCCGCGCCGCCATTTGCGGGTCGGATTTAATGATGATCAACGGCATTCAAAAACTGGCCTGCAAGACCCCGGTGCTGGAAGAGTTAAATCATCACAAAAAACTCGTTGTCGCGCCCATGGCCAATATGCCGGTGATTAAGGATCTGATTGTGGACATGGACCCTTTTTGGAAAAAAATCCGTGCGATCACGCCTTATGTGGTTTCCGAAAATGAGGATCAGGCCACCCCGACGGGTCCATTGAAAACCATTCAGGAAGACCTTCACAATGCGGATGCCTGTATCATGTGCGGGGCCTGTTTGTCGGCGTGCAATAGTTTTGAAGTCTCGGAGGATTTTTTAGGCCCGGCGGCGTTGGCAAAGGCCTATCGTTTTCAGGTTGACCCGCGGGATGATACACGAACTGAGCGCCTTGAATCACTTCAGGGGGAAGATGGTATTTGGGATTGCGTGCGCTGTGTCTACTGTGTACAGGTTTGCCCGAAGGACGTCGAGCCGATGGAGCAAATCGTGCGGCTTCGGAGAAAATCAATCGCTGAAGGCATGACAGAGACCATTGGTGCCAAGCATATTACGGAGTTTGAGGCAGTCGTGGGAGAAGAAGGCCGCTTAAATGAAACAAAACTGCCTCTCTTGATGACCTGGGGAAATTTTGGCAAAATGCTCCAGATGATTCCGATGGGACTCAAAATGTTTTTACACGGAAAAAT
>CALZIJ010000081.1 GCA_945787655.1 Nitrospiria bacterium
CAGGTCGTGAACCGGGAGCGATTGTCAAACAGGTGCATTTTGCCGTCAAGCTTAATAAATACCTCCTGAGTGATATCTTCAGCATCCTCCCTTTTTCCACACCACTTAAAGGCATACCTGTACACGGTCATATAATGACGGTCGGCAAGCGCACTAAAAGAAAGCGGATCGCCTGCCCGAGCTTTTTCTATGAGTTCAATGTCTGTACGTACATCCATGTTATTGATGTTTTCAATTCAGGTGGATTTTGGTAGATCCAGTGACGATACCTGCAAACACTTTTATCTCATAAGACGTTGGCTTGATAAAAATCCTTTGGTATTTTTGAAAAAATCTGGAGCTTTTGCACGACCCTGCGGGACGACGGCGTCGGTTACGGCGACTACCTCGAACAACTCACTTATCTCATCTTCCTCAAAATGGCGGACGAATACAGCAAAGCGCCTTACAACCGCGATGTGGGTATTCCCGACGACTACAACTGGCAAAGCCTGAAGTCCAAACGCGGCGCGGCGCTGGAAGTGCACTACGTGGGCCTCTTGCACGAACTGGGGTTAAAAAAAGGCATGTTGGGCCAGATTTTCACGAAGGCCCAAAACAAGATTCAAGACCCCGCCAAACTTTACCGCTTGATTGTGATGATCGACGGCCAGCAATGGGTGAGCGATGTGTCGGCGGATGTGAAGGGCAAGATTTACGAAGGCCTGCTGGAGAAAAACGCAGAGGATACCAAGTCCGGCGCGGGGCAGTATTTCACACCGCGCGCCCTGATTAAAGCCATGGTGGCCTGCATGCAGCCGGAGCCGAATCGCACGATTGCCGACCCCGCCTGCGGCACGGGCGGCTTCTTTTTGGCGGCCTACGACTTCCTCAAAGAAAACCACCCCTTGGACACGAAGCAAAAAGATTTTCTAAAACACGGCACCTTCTTCGGCAACGAAATCGTCGCCAATACACGGCGTTTGTGTTTGATGAATATGTTTCTGCACAACATCGGCGAAATCGACGGCGACAGCATGGTCTCCCCCAACGACGCCCTCGTCGCCGACAACGGCGCGCGCTACGACTACGTGCTCGCCAATCCGCCCTTTGGCAAAAAAAGCAGCATGACTTTTACGAATGAAGAAGGCGAGCAGGAAAAAGATTCTTTAACTTATAACCGTCAGGATTTTTGGGCGACAACCTCAAACAAACAAGTGAACTTCGTGCAGCACATCCGCACGATGCTCAAAAGCACGGGCCGCGCCGCCGTGGTCGTGCCGGACAATGTGCTCTTTGAAGGCGGCGCGGGCGAGATTGTGCGCAAAAAATTGATGGAGAATACCGACCTGCACACGATTTTGCGTCTGCCCACCGGCATTTTTTACGCCCACGGCGTGAAGGCAAATGTCTTGTTTTTCGATAACCGCGAAGCCGGCAAAGACCCGTGGACAAAGGAAACGTGGTATTACGACTATCGAACAAATGTGCACCACACGCTCAAAAAAAAGCCGATGACCTTTGAGCACTTGCAGGATTTTGTCGCTTGTTACCATCCACAAAACCGACACCAACGAAAAGCAACCTGGCAGGAAACAGAAAACCCCGAAGGCCGCTGGCGCAAATACAGCTACGAAGAACTCATCGCGCGCGACAAAACCAGCCTCGATCTTTTTTGGCTGAAAGACAAAAGCCTCTCGGACTTGGACAACCTGCCCGAACCCGATATCCTGGCCGCCGAAATCATCGAAAATATCGAGGCGGGCTTGAACAGTTTCCGGGAAGTGTTGAATGGCTTGTCGGAAAATGAATAGAAAACGATCAAATCGCCATTGGGGAGTTAGATAAAAAAAGCAATGTGCAAAATTTTCACATACTCCCGAGGACGGAAAAACTTATGATACACAATACTACAATCTCGACGTCATCATTCCCATCGGCTGCCGTGTCAAATCGCAGCGCGGTGAATGGGCCACACAAGTGCTCCGTCAACACCTCGTTGAAGGCTACACCCTCAACGAGAAACGATTAAAACAACGCGGCATCGAAATATCACAAGCCGTTTCACGGCTTTCGCGTACGCTGTCCGACAACCCACTGGTGAGTGGAGAAGGGTTTCGCCGCCATCCTCCGAAAAGACCTCGAAAAAATTCTGCAACACATCTAAAAACATTCTGAAAATCCGCGGCCCGTCGGCTGCCAAAAACCCACCGGTCAAGAACGCTAGCGACTCCGACGCCGTCAGGGGAGGTATCCTGTTGTGTATTCCGTTCAAGACCAGAAATTGACCGTTTGGGTCGTGAAGGTCACCCACAGTAAACATGTTTACCGTTCATGAATTTCCGCCACGACATCGGCGAATCTCGCCAATGGCAACAAAGGCCTAACTTTGGTATAGTTCACTTTCGAATCCGATGAAAACACAACAACAAAATACCGCGCACCCAAGTACCCCGCTTCGCATCCTCCCGTTTTATACCGGCGTGCACGCTGTGGAGGCGGCGCTTGAAGATCCCCAAAGCCGTCGTTTGCTTTGGCTGGAAATTCTGCTCAATGGCGATGTTCCCTGGGAAGATTACCGGAAGTGGCCGGAGGTAGAGGTCGCCTACGAGAAAGCTTGTACCTGGTACGGTCACTATAAAACCATGATTGACGGCCTTATCGGACGGCCACCACTCGAACACAGAGCGGGGAAGATTGACGCACGCGAAATCCGAACCTTTCAGGAGGCGATTTATTTTGTCTCAGCTTGATCCGCGGTCCGTCATTGAGGCGCTCAAAACCTATGCCGCGCAAAAGAAAACGCCGTTGCGCGTGATCCTTGTAGACGGTCCGGCCTTACATTATTACGGGATGGAAAACCGGAGCACGATTGACATGGACGCGGAGATCGAGGGCGACATGGAAGGCGTGTTTGGTTTTTTAAAATCCCGAAACATTCCCTCCGACTTGAGCGAAAACATCTCGGGCTGGTCGGTGGTTGCAATGCCAGAAGGCTACCGGGATCGCGTGACCCAGGTATTTCGATCTGAATATCTGGAGGTGAATGTGCTGTCGCCGAGCGATTTCGTGATTTCAAAACTCCGCCGTTTCAGCGAAGAAGACATCGAAGACGCCTTGTTTGTCGTCAATAAATACGGGCTTAAAAAAGAAGAGATCGCACATTCGGCAAAGTCTGCGATAGAAGGCTCGGTGAAAGATACGACCTTGTTTCTTTTTCAAAAAAACGTGGACCTCTTTATTAAAAAGTGTGATGTTTCCGATTAATTTAATTTCGAAATTGTCCTGAAGCCATGAGCAAAGCAAACCCTTTTTCCATCCGTATCTTCGTTGCTGACGGCGACCCCGACGGTTTGCGCATTATTGAGCGTTCCAACTGGAACGGGCAGGCCGTTGTATTTCCCCGGTCACTTTTTCCAGAGATTAAAACACGGGACGTCTTCGAACGAACAGGGGTTTATTTTTTACTTGGCCCGAAAGACGACGGAGACGGCGAGAAACTCTACATCGGAGAAAGTGATGAAATTCGCCGCCGCTTGAATATTCATTTTTTGAATGAAGATTTCTGGAATCGTGCTGTCTTTTTCGTAACCATGCAGCCCGGCGGATTGAACAAGGCCCATGTGCAATATTTGGAAGCACGCCTGATTGCGCTGGCGCAAGCGGCAAAACGCGTGCCGCTCGAAAACAAAAACAATAGAGCGCTCCCAAGTTTGAACAAAGCCGAACAAGCGGACATGGCCGTCTTTCTCAAACACATCCTGCAAATCCTTCCATTGCTCGGTGTCACGGCTTTCGAAACCCCGGTCAAACGGGCTTCGAAAAAGAATCTGTTGTTCATTGAAGCAAAAGGCTTAACCGCCAAAGGCTACGAATCCACGGAAGGTTTTGTGGTGTGCGAAGACTCGGAAGTCGCCCAGAATGCCGTGCCGTCTTTGTCGAAAGGGATTGAAGCACTGCGACAAAAACTCATTGATTCCGGCGTGATGAAAATCGAAGGCGATCATTACCGCGTCACACAAAACTACAGCTTTAGTTCTCCCTCCACCGCCGCTTCCGTCGTTCTGGGCCGAACCGCCAACGGCCGCACGATATGGAAGAACAAATCGGGGATAACCCTGAAGGCGATGCAGGAGGCAATGGCGGAAAAGGGCTGAGTCCTCATAAAAATGGTCTTTCACCGGCAAGAGGAGGGGAGGATGGCCGGCGAAAGACCACGGGTGTTTGGCGGAGGCGAAACACCACGATGGAGGCTCCGAAGACGAAGGTTATCCGCTCATCTGCATCACACCTTCTTCAGGGACATCCTCCATTGTGAGCGGATGTAGAAAATCCCGGACGGATACAACACCAACGATATTAGCCGACCGCGTGACGGCAAGATGGCGGATTTGTTTTTCTTCCATCAAGGCATTGGCCTCAACAATGCTTTCCTCAGCATCTATTGTAATCAAGGGTGATGCCATGATTTCTTCCACCAACACCTCGGAGGGCATGCGTTTTTTTGCAACGACTTTTCGAACAATATCCACTTCGGTCAGCATGCCTTCAAATTTCCCGTTTCGCATGACTAAAAGACTCCCGACATTGAGCCGGGCCATTTCATCTACGGCGTCCTGCACAGAACGGCCGGCGTCTATCCTGAAAATACGCGGAGACATCAAGGTTTCTATTTTAGGGACCATTTTATCCTCCTGTGTCCAATCGTTGTCCATACTCACCGCCCATTTAAAATTCTGCGACTACCGGACGCGTTGAGTGACGGCCATGACTCTTGCTATTTAAAATCAGGGGCTGCCGCTGAGCATGTTTTCCCTTCCGTATTACAAATATCGGAAAAATTAATGCCCTGGGTTTCTCAGACCTTGCCTCTGTTTTTTGGTACCAAGTAATTAAAATCAAGGAAAAAGCAGCAACCCAAAACAAGGTGAAAAAAATCCGGTTAAACTGAATTTGAGCGGCGCTGTGGGGTGTGTTTGGAAAGCCTTCCAAGGTGCTGCCATGATAAAAAGACAGCATGGGTGCGCCATTGTAGACCGGGTAATCAGAAATGTGTTGTATTGAAGATTCCGGCAGTGTCACATTTTGCTGATGGAGGAGATATTCTGAATAGGGCCGGGACAATCGCTGGTAAACCGGGTTTTCTGCCGCGCGGTTTCCTCCATGATTTTGATCTTGCAAAGACGGTGTGGACTGCGTCTCCTGGGGCATCAGTGGTTTTGAAGTGAATTTCGCCGCATAAACAGGGCTCTCCAAAGCAAAAACCACCACCAGGATGAATAGGAAACCAATGAGCTGTTTTGATGTTTGAAACATGCTTGTCCGCTCCTGCTTTTTCCTCTTTTACTGCTCCTGCCTATTTGATAAAGCAAGCACGATGCCATATTCCAGCGGCTTTCAAGATAGATTTCCATGCGGTTTTTCAAGCGGTTTTGTCATTTTCTTCCAATCGGCTATGGAATAAGTGGACGCAGTGTGGAAAAAAAGGACACCCGGATGTGAACGCAATCCATCGAGGGTTAACGCGGAATATTCTGACACCGGAAGGCCATAACAGGGCATAGAGGGGCCGGGGTTGGCGCATTCAACCTTTTTTAGCAAAAATTTTTGCTAAAAAAACAGAGGCGGTGTTTCTTTTTTCTACACTGTCTTTCCAGGCCTTATCAATGACATTCATTTTTTCTGCATAAGTATATGAAAATAAATAAAATTATTTATTTTTTTTATTGGTGACTACGGCATCACTTTTGCTCCTTTATTGAAGTGAAGGGTTTTATGAAACAAGACCATCACTGAAAGGAGGGGTCACATGTTTGGGCATTTTTTTAAAAAAGTAAACCCCCTTGTTATGGCGCTCGTCATGGGCATGACGTGGGTTGTGGCATCGGTTGCTGTCAATATGCAAGCCATTCAGGCCGACTATTCAGGTGCGATGCCTTTAATAAAGGTGGCGGTGCTGATTTTAAACGGCGCCTTGCTGTTTATGGGATACCAATATATGTCACGGAAACCGGGAAATGCATCGAGACTGATGACTTGGATGACCGAGCTCGCGTCTTATCCCTGCTGTGATTTAGACCGGATTAATCGAAAGAAGATGCGGGGACATTTACGTGCTTTCCCGATTTTCAGATATCAAGTGGCAAGCGGCATGAAGAAAATGCTGCTTGTCCCGGTTTAAAGCCCTAAAATCCTGTCAGCAGGTCTTGCGCTCAAAGATTCTGTAGGATTAAAATACAGCATAATATTGGTGTATTCACACCTTTAATTCGCCGGTCTGAAGCGATCTCCGGCCTGCCAGGATGGCAGACCTCCGGAGCGGATGACCGGTTGACTGCATTCAGACTCGAATACAGACCATGGACTTTTTTGGATTTTTACCGGACACGATTCTCCTCTTAACGCTAAACCCGCCTCCAAAGGACGGGGAACATTTAAATCGCTTTGTCCTTATTTTTTAATGTCAGTTTTGATATGATGAACGACACTTTATGATGAATCTGGTTTACAAAAAAATAAAATATACACTAATTCGCAGCAAGCGAAAGACGGCCTGTATCCAAATTGATGCGGACGGGCAGGTATTGTTACGCGTCCCCACCGGAACCCGCATATCTCAGATTGAATCCCTGATTGAACAAAGAAAACAATGGATTTTTAAACACTTATCGGCTTGGCGGGCGCAGCACGCCAAAAAAAACGAACGGCGTTATTTAAGCGGGGAGCCTTTTCCCTACCTGGGAAAATCCTATCGTTTAAAAATCGTGAAGCAACAAAGTGCGCCATTGTTGCTCAAAGCGGGGACATTTTGCTTAAGGTCCGACTATCGCGCCATTCCCAGCGCCAGTGACGCCTTCAAAACGTTTTACCGCGAAAAAGGGTTGAAGCAAATTCAGGAGCGGGTCAAGTATTATCAGGACATCATGTCGGTCAAGGCCGGACGGATTCGCATGGTCGAAACAAAAACCCGTTGGGCGTCCTGCTCTGCGGAGGGGAATCTAAATTTTCACTGGAAATGCCTGATGCTGCCGAAACGGGTACTGGATTATATTGTTGTCCACGAATTGGCCCACATGATTCAAATGAACCATTCCAAAAAGTTTTGGCGTGAAGTCGAAAAAATCATCTCCGATTACAAGGATCGCCGTGAATGGCTGCGCTTAAACGGCACGGAAATCGAATTGTAGTTTTGGCAGAGACATGATTCGATACCCCCGGAAAAATCCAATAATCCGGTTCGCGGAAGGCTGTTTTTATTTGACTCCTTGGCGTACTCTCCGTAGAATTGCCAACACTTAAATAACCCTATTTTTCAGGGAGAACTGATGCACAAAGTAAAAATAAAAGATTTTGTTGTGGGCAAAGGGGAAAAGCTTTGCGTAATTGCAGGCCCTTGCCTTTTGGAAAATGTCGAGTTGGGAAAATATGTCGCGGAACATATGCTGAAGCTCGCTGACAAATACGACTTCAACTATGTTTTTAAATCGTCTTATGAAAAAGACAATCGCGGCGCAGCCAGCAATAATCGCGGATTGGGGATTGATGAAGGCTTAAAGGCACTGCAAAGTATTGGTGAAACTTTTGGCGTCCCCCTGATCAGCGATGTTCACCGGGAAGCCGACTGCGCGATTGCCGGAGAGGTGCTCGATATTTTACAAATTCCCGCCTATCTTTGTCAGCAAACCTCTTTACTGCTTGCGGCAGGGGAAACAGGCCGTGTGGTCAATGTCAAAAAAGGCCAGTTTCTTGCTCCTGAAAATATGGCATCGGCTGTCGATAAACTCACTTCAGTGGGGAATCACAACATTTTACTTTGTGAACGCGGATCTTCTTTCGGATATAACCGGCTTGTGGCGGATATGCGGGCCGTGCCCATCATGAGTGATTTGGGGTATCCGGTGATTTTTGACGCAGGCCACATTGTTCGGATTTACGGCATCAGTTCCAAAGACCCGCGCGGCGGGGAACCGCAATTTATTCCCACGCTCACCCGTGCTGGCATTGCGGCAGGCGCCCACGGCCTGTTTGTCGAGACCCATCCGGTTCCGGCGGAGGCCATGTGCGATGCGGCCTCAGTCATGGCGCTCGATAAAATGGAATCTCTGGTCCAGCAAGCGGTCGCGGTCCACCAACTTGTACGCAGCTGGGACATCAATTAGGCCATTTTTTGTATTCAAAAGCCCATCCATCGCAAGTGATCACTCATTCCAAACTCAAAGAAAAGTTTAAGGCTGTTCAACTGATTGTGCTTGATGTGGACGGGGTTTTGACGGACGGCGCGATTACTTATCTCAACGGGGATGCCGAAATTAAAGCCTTTAACGTGCAGGATGGCTTTGGCATCACCATGGCTCAGCATGCGGGCTTAAAGTTTGCGGTGTTAACGGGCCGGGTCTCGGACACGGTGGCGCGGCGCGTTAAAGAACTTGAATTTGACTATTATGAAAGCGGCCACTTTTATAAAAAAGACGCATTGGTGAACATGATCCATGACGCCGGGCTTAAAAAAGATGCCGTCCTGTACATGGGAGACGATATTCTGGACTTGGTCTGCAAGCCGTTTGTCGGGCTTTTTATCGCCCCGAACAACGCCCGGCCCCGCGTCAAAGCGGAAGCGGATTGGGTGACCGAAAAAATGGGCGGCGGCGGCGCTGTACGGGAAATGATAGATGCGCTTTTGGAGGCGCAGGGGAAGCTAAAAGCAAGTGAAGACTATTTTATTGGAGCAAACGAATGAAAATATATGTAGACAGCGCAGACATTTCAGAAATCGAATCCGCCCTGGCCTTGGGGCTGTGTGACGGAGTGACCACCAATCCCACCCTGATTGCCAAGACGGGGAAATCAATGGAGCAGGCCATTAAAGATATTTGCAGCATTGTTGATGGCCCGGTACATGCCGAGGTTTTGTCCCTTGATGAAGAAGGAATCTTTAAAGAAGGACTTGAACTTTCCAGGATTTCAGACAACATCGTGGTTAAAATTCCCATGTGCCACGACGGCTTAAAAGCCACAAAACGATTTTCAGAAGAGGGGATTGACACCAATGTGACCCTGATTTTTTCGGCCAGTCAAGCCATTTTGGCGGCAAAAGCCGGGGCAAGCAATGTATGCCCTTTTGTGGGCCGATTGGACGATATTTCCGTGACGGGCACCGACTTGATTGATGAAATTGTGTCCATCTTTGATAACTACCCTGAAATAGATACAAAAATTATCGTGGCATCTGTCCGCTCGCCAATGCATGTGATTGATTCGGCGCTGATCGGTGCAGATATTTTCACCATCCCCGGAAAGGTATTGACCCAGATGGAAAAACATCCATTGACCGATGCCGGGATTGCCAAGTTTTTAGAAGATGCCAAAAAGTTCACATAAATCCTCCATTAAAGTGATCGGCTGCATCCCCAGCCGATATGCATCGACCCGTCTTCCGGGAAAACCCCTTTGCGATATTGGTGGAAAGCCCATGATTTTGCATGTGGCAGAACGGGCCAAAATGGCGAAAAAACTGGACGATGTGGTGGTTTTAACCGACGATGAACGGATTTACCAGGTGGTGAAAAAAGCCGGACATTCGGTCAAAATGACTTCTCCGGACTGCGCCAACGGGACGGAACGCATTGCCGAATATTTAAAATCTTCCAAAGACGGGGACTGCTTTGTCAATATTCAGGGGGATGAAGTGTTGCTCAATGCAGATCATGTGGATGCTCTGGTTGATGATTTTCTTTCAGATCCACATTCTGAAATGGGCACCCTTTCCCATTGGGTCAGTGATCCGGAAATCCTGCGCAGTGCTTCCACCGCAAAGGTTGTGACGGACCTGAAACAAAATGCGCTCTATTTTTCAAGACAGTGCATTCCTGTGACACAAGAAGGTGGTTTTCCTGAGCGCGCACTGGTGCAAATTGGTGTCTATATTTACAGACGCAATACACTGTCACGCCTTTCCTTATTGGCTCAAACCGTTTTGGAAGCAACAGAAAAGCTGGAACAGCTTCGTGCATTGGCCAATGGCATCCACATTAAAATCACGATCGTCGATCATGTGCAGAGCCTTTCTGTCGACACAGCAACGGATCTTAAAAAAGCACAAGCCTTGTTCTCTTCACCACCGCTTTAAAAAGTAGGTTGATCTTATTCTTATGTATCAATTCTTCCATGCCCCTCAGAAAGACGGATATCTCCGGAAAAATTAGATAAATCCAGAAAAAATCCTTGTCCACGGCTTAAATAGTCGGTATATATAGGGCACATTGACTTCTGCGCCGGTTCATGAAGGAAAACCGGATTATCGGGTACAGCGGTTCAGTAGTTCACAACATGAAATCAAATAATCACCCTTTAACTTTCAGGTGGGTCACATCGTATTGAAAGACTTGGTCAGGATGGGTAAATCAGAGGCAGTACTGCTTTTTCGGTTAGTTTAGGGAGATTAAAAGGTGGCACAAG
>CALZIJ010000082.1 GCA_945787655.1 Nitrospiria bacterium
TCGCCTGACGAACTTCTTCATGCGGAAAAGGCCGTATTGTTTTTATTTTGACCACCCCGACGCGAATCCCTTCTTCCGCCAAAAGTCGAACTGCCTCACGGCCTTGAGCCACTGCCGTTCCAGAGGAAACAATCAGTATTTCAGCATCTGCATTTTCCTCTTCGATCAACCCCCCTAAAAGACGGATGGAGTGTTTTCGAGAACGCTCACAAGCCGCCCGGGTTTCCTGTTGCCAACTGGCTTGTGTTGCATAGCTGATGTAGTTACTCTTCATCACAAAGGGATCACGCATCATCCGGACAGGAGGCACTTCCATATCCATCACCGGCATGGGGTTTCGATAAGGATTGTAGGGAGGCAATACCAGATCCTCAGAAGGGATATACACATCGTCTTTTGTGTGGCTCACAAAAAATCCGTCGATACAAATCGCAATCGGCAAATGAACATCCGCTTCCTCGGCCACCAAAAACCCTTTCAAAAGAAAATCAAAAAACTCCTGGGCAGTTTCTGCATGCCAAATCAACATACCCGTATCAATAATCAATCCAATTTCCAAGGTATCCGGTTGAATACTTAAAGGAGAATTAACCCCCCGTACCATCATATTCAGCATGATTGGAAGGCGTGACCCAACCCACATCGGGAAGTTTTCGTACGCCCTGAGTGTACCCGGCCCTGAGGTTGTTGTGAAAACACGAGCACCGCCAAAAGACGCTCCGGCACATTCAGACATGACCGCAAACTCATTTTCACCTCGAAAATATTCTCCGACATACCCTTCCACATAAAGATCGCCGACCATTGCCGCGGCTTCACTCTGCGGGGTAATCGGATAAGCAATGGAAACATCAACATTCGCCCGCTTAATCGCTTCACGAACCACTTCACTCCCGGTCATAAAAAAACGTTCTCTCGGAGCTTCGTAGAATAGATAATCGGGGTCAACAATTTTCTGACCTTTTTTATTATAGGTACCAATCAGAGATTTTGAATCCATCTCTTCCCTCCTTCAGTTAAGTCGCTATTGATAATGCAATCAAAAAATTCTGATAACTTTTAATAATCCCCAGAAGCCTTCACCCTTTTCACCGTTTCGGTTAACCTGTTGATTTTATCCGGTGACGCATCCCGAAAGGTCAGCATCGCGTCTTCATGCCCGGCTTGTGCGCACATTGCAATGGTATAACAATCTGTTCCACCCCGAATAATTTTCAAAGAGAGGTTTGCCATATGACAATGAACACCGACGAACATGCATACATCAATTTTGTTATGCCAGATTGTGAGGTTTGGGTGATTCGGGTTAATTTCAATTTCAGGGTTAATCTTGGGGTATTTCGGGCGATAATCAGGCATCGGAATATGAAGCGCCCCAGGATTATATAATTTTATCGTGTCATACAGCCCTTTTATCGCTGCCGCTTTTTTCGCCGCCGTCTCGTTCCAATTCCATAAAACAAGCGGACCCGGGAAAATTGTAGGTACTTTTGCCGACAAGAATTGTCTTGCGGCTTCTTCCATCACAAGTTCTTCATGAGCAACATCCCCATGAATCAAACCTTGGCCCGGATCGGGAAGGACAACCCCTTCACACGCTGCTGCCGGCGGCAAAAAAGCTTCCGGACCTTTCATTACACTATACTTTGGCATTAACCGAATCCCCTTCTAAACGACTATTTGATGGTTGATGATACGAGACACCTGTGGGACACACATCTACTTTCAAGCACGCACTGATGACTCTAAGAAGAATATTCACTAGAAGAAAAACTCCTTACGAAAAAGGAGCTCCGCATCGCACTGTTCACATCGAGCGAATAAAGAAACCTTATGGAGAAACATCACAGGAAATCCCTTCCCTGGAGGGATGTCTAAAGTAGATAACATATCAGATAAATAGCATAGCCTTTCTCGCCAAGTCAACGAGTTTTCATCTATTTTTCTTAGACGCATCATTTTGATATTTATAATTATTTTTCCCCGGATTTTGTGACAAACCCTGTGTGTTATTCATTGTCAGGGTTCTCTGATCTCTATTTTACACCCCTTTCGCCACAGACTTGAAAATACTGTCGTCCACCACGGCGTGTGCTTTCTCCATATTCATTCGACAAGCACAAACCGATGGACATCACGCCATTTATATAAGTATAGCTCAAAAAAAGAAATCACGATGGCACTTTTTTTAAAATAACCCAGGGATCATCCACCCGGCTCCTAAACCATTCTAAATGATCCCCAAAGCCCGGAAAACCCTTTTTTATCTGGATTTTCCTTATCATAAATGAAAAACACAACAGCCTGTTGTCCCTTAGCTCTTGTTTCCGATAAAAATTTAAGGAGAAAAAGGCTCTTTATAAATGAGAATAATGATATTCAGGACATGAGATGGTGCCGGAGGCCGGAATCGAACCGGCACGCTCCTTGCGGTGCGAGGGATTTTAAGTCCCTTGCGTCTACCAATTCCGCCACTCCGGCATCCCAAAAGAGACGTCTCACAAAAGAAGGCCAATCTTATAACAGGTCCAAGTCTTTTCAGTCAAGATCAGTGCTTCGTTGGCATAACATATGATCAGAACGTGTGGTCCTACTTCAGCTGGGGAATCAAGATCACCCCCCAAACAAAAAAGACATTGAGTATAGAAAACATCACGGCAGCCGACCCGGCGTCTTTCGCCTTTTTAGACAAAACATGGTGTTCCAAACCGATACGATCGATCGCCGCTTCGATGGCAGTATTCAAAAATTCAACGATTAAAACAATAATAAGACTGCCAATCATCAAGATCACCTCTGTCTCTGTCCGGCCCAGCCAAAGCGCAAGTGGAAAACAAACGACAATAAGACAGAGTTCCTGGCGAAAAGCCGCTTCATCACGGAAGGTTGTTTTTATACCTGATAAAGACCATTTAAAGGCATGAATTAAATGGGTAAGGCCCGTTTTTTTGGAAACACTCACAATCGTATTTTTCTGAATAAGGCCTATGGTTTACCCTAAAACGATTTCTTCAGTGTGTTCAGCAATAGATTTTCGAGCGGCCTCTCGAAGTCGAACAACCTCACGCCAGGCATCCCCTTCAGGGTAAATAGGCGGGCAATAAGTCAGTGTGACCGGCGTCCGCCTGGGAAGCCATTCATCACCCCTCAAAAACTCGCGCGTCCCATTTAAAGCCACAGGGCACAACGGGAAACCTGTTTCGACAGACACCTTAAAGGCCCCTAATTTAAAAGAGCGCAAACCCGCAGTGGGTCGAAACGTTCCTTCGGGAAAAATCAGGACGGATTCTCCCTGCTTCAAAAGTGCGGTAATGACTTCGGTTTCGGCTAAGCCTTTCGTCACGTCTTCACGGTCTACAGAAACATGTCTTCCTTTTATAAGGAAGGTCTTTAGGAAAGGCACTTTTAAAAGTTCCTTTTTTGCCACAAAATGCACCCCTGCCGGAAGACAGGAAACAAGAAACATAACATCAAGATAGCTGGCATGATTCGCAGTCCAGACCACCGGCGTTTTTTCATCCAACTGTGACAGGTTTTCTATTCCCTCTATCTTGGGCGTAGCCGCCGCAAGTTTTAAAAAGACACGGGCCCCGGCCCTTAAAAACCTCCCCGTCCAAACCGCTGGCAAAAGCCAAACGAGGCACCAAACCGGAATCCCGAGCAAGACAAGAACGGTAACGAGGTATGCGGCATAAAATAAACGGCCGATTCTCGACACCCCCCGGATACTCCAATACTTGAGCCAGGTAACAAAAAGCCGGGCAAACTGAGATGATACTCGCGCCGGTCGGCTTTCCATCTCACCTTTTAAATAGGCCTCTCGACATGCAGACCGTGCTATTTTTCCACTCGAGGTTTTTAATACACTCCCGGGTGAGGCCAAATAAACCACATCTGGCGGCACCCCAATGGCATCCACTATTTTTTCGTTTACCAAAGAAAGGAGTGCACTTTTTTCCGCCGCTTGTTTTTTTCTTGTTTCAGCAACAATTACCAGCTTTTCCGTCCCTGATTTTTCATCAGGCACGCCAAAAGCTGCAATACAGCCTTTACGGACCCCTGCTACCTCCGCAACCACACGTTCTATTTCATGTGGGTGAAGATTTCGTCCCCCTTTGATAATGACATCTTTTTTTCTGCCGGTAATGTACAGTTCTCCATCCGCAATGTACCCCAAGTCTCCTGAAACCAACCAATCTCCATGAAATAACGTTTCGGATGCCCTTGGATTTCGATAATACCCTGAAGTACAAGAAGGGCCCCGAAACTCAATACTGCCCTCAACCCGCTCTCCCAAGGGTTCACCTGACTCCCCGACAATACGAATTTCATGCTCCGGAAGCGGGAAACCGCAGGAGACAAATTCCAGGAGATTGACCTCTGAGGGATGAGCGGGAAAAGCCTCTTTGTCCCTCTCGAATCGCTCGCGGGAAACACGATCAATTTTTGGAAGGCCCGCCAGTTTCGGAAAAGCAATGCCAACAGATGCCTCCGCCATCCCATAAACCGGAAGATGTGTTTCCGGTTTAAAGCCATGGGGGGAAAAACGCTGCGTAAACCGTTTCAATGTCTCCGGCTTGATTTGCTCCGCGCCATTCAGTGCAATACGCCAAGACCCCAGATCCAGGCCTTGAATCATCTCATCTTTAATTTTGCTTGCACAAATCTCATAAGCAAAATTAGGGGCCGCAGAAAGTGTTCCACCATATCGATGTATGGCCCAAAGCCATTTTTCGGGCCGGCTGAGAAAAGTCATCGGGGAAAGAACGGCGAGCGGAATGCCTTCTGTCATGCAAAATAGCCATGAACCAATCAATCCCATATCGTGATAAAGCGGGAGCCAGCTCACCCCCATATCCATGGGAGAAATGTTCATGGCCTTTTTCATACACCGGATGTTGGCCAGCAGGTTTTCGTGTGTCAGAAATACGCCCTTTGGCGTGCCCGTACTTCCTGAAGTGTATTGTATTAATCCTGGATCTTTTTCCGAAGATAAAACAGGAGGGACAGATCTTCCTTTTCCCAAGGCCGACAAAATATCAGTGGTTATGACAGCCCGTAACCTCGGAAGCCTCGGTTTTAAAAGGTGCGCCAGCTTTTCAATTCTTTGAAAGGTGACCAGATAAACGGCTTCGGCATTTCTTAAAATATTTTCCTGACGCTGGGCGTAGACCTCTATTTGATTGGGTTTAAATGGGGGATAGACCGGGACGGGAATGCCTCCCGCAAGCAATATGCCTAAAAAAGCATAGAAAAAATGGGCTCCGGTCGGGAGCATAATGGCAACAGTTTCACCCCCTTGCAAACCTTTTTCTTGTAGACCAGCTGAAACGGCCATGGCTTCCTGTAGCAAATCCTGATAGGTCAGGATCTTGTCACTCTCCTGCTCACCAGTCAGGTAAATATGTGGCCGGTCCGGATTCATTTCGGCATGGCGGATCAGCGCCTCAGTCAAGGTCCGTGCCGGGCGAATCGTCTGGGCCGCGCCACTCTTCAAGATTTTGCTGCGAGTCCTGGTTTGATAGCCTCCTGATGGACCTGCATTCGAAACAATTTTCGCCAAATCCGACGGTGTTTCGGCTTCTGAAATAGTCGTATCTGGAAGGCTGACGGAAAAATGCTTCTCAATCCTGATCAAGAGCTCCACACGCTCAAGACTGCCAAGCCCTAAATCTCGCTCAAATGAAGCCGCCGAAGTGAGGAGACCGGCTTCACGGTGTCCCCCGCTTTCGATCAAAAGCTGACGCACAACATCTATCACTTCTTCGTCGATCTCGGTTTGCCGCTTTAAATTTTCTTTTATTACAGTCATCTTCAGATCATTAGATTCAAAAGGCCTTATTTTATGTTTCTCTCGCCGCGATATCAAGGGCAGTGTCAAATTAAGGCCTTTGCCACACCTCATTATTTTTTAAAAACTAACTTTGGTTTGTTTTATTTTTATATAAATCCCGCTTCATAATTACGTCAGTTTAATGTATAACATAACAACAAGCCGACTTTTATTATAAAATAAAAGCATACAATATCCCGTATTTAACTGACCTGACACCTAATGTCCTTTCTGAAAGAGCTTGCAAAGAGAAGATGGCTTTTTATCGGCCTGTTGGTCGGAGCAGCTTTATTATCTGGACCCGTACCAGAAGGGCTGACCCCAACGGGAATGCGCGCGCTCACATTGGTCATCGTGGTCTTTATCTTTTTTATCACGGAACCCATTCCGCTTCCGGGGGTAGCCCTGTTTATTGCGATCGGTCAAGTTTTACTCGGCCTTGAAAGACCCACTGCCGTGGCGCAGTCTTTTATGAGTGATTCCGTCTTTTTTATTATGG
The DNA here is from genome assembly GCA_945787655.1 of Nitrospiria bacterium. Taxonomy (GTDB): domain Bacteria; phylum Nitrospirota; class Nitrospiria; order SBBL01; family JAADHI01; genus JAADHI01. The sequence continues at coordinate 6,333 of CALZIJ010000082.1, forward strand.
GGTCACTCATGATCGCTACCGCATTGGTCAAACAAAATCTCGATAAGCGTATCGCTCTTGCCATCGTAAAAATGACCGGTCCCAGTGTACACCGGATTGTATTTGCCCTGGTTGCATTTTCCGCGCTTCTGGCTTCCTTTATAGGCGAGCATACCGTTGCGGCCATGATGCTTCCTGTTGGGGCCGCATTAATCAATTACACCAATCGGGACTGGAGAAAAATCAGAAACCTCTCGACGCTCATCTTGTTGTCGATTGCCTATGGCGCCATGGTCGCCGGGGCCGGAACCCCGTCCGGCGGGGCAAGAAATGCGATTATGCTCGCCTATTGGAAAAAACTGTTCGAAGTGAACATGACCTATTTCGAATGGATTAAATTTGCCTATCCGATGCTTCTCATCGAAGTTCCAGTGATCGGCTTCATTCTTTACCGCACTTTTTCCCCGGAAACGAAAGACCTTTCTCCCGCCGTGGCCGCACTCAAGGAAAAAGTTGCAGAATCGGGCCCAATCTCGTCAAAGGAATGGCTTGCAATAGTGATCTTCCTGTTCACGGTATTGATGTGGATGACAATTTCGGATACAATCGGCCTCGGCATCACCGCTTTAATTGGCATCCTTTTATTTTTAGTGGCCGGTGTTGTTAAATGGGAAGACTTAAATAATAATGTGAACTGGGGGACAATTTTAATCTATGGCGGGGCAATTTCACTGGGCATTATGATGAAACGGACAGGAGTGGCCGAATGGCTTTCTCATGCGTTTCTGGAGTGGGTTGCACCTTTTGGTATTCATAAAGGCATTCCCCTTCTCATCGCCATCAGTTTTATGACCATCCTGATGGCCTCATTTATGAGCAGCGGTGCAACGGTAGGCGTCTTGGGTCCCATTACGCTCAATATCGCCAGTTTATCCGGTACCTCAGTCATCGTAGCCGGGTTTATTACAGTCATCTCTTCTTCTTTTTGTTTTTTAACCACCATCGCTTCACCCGCCTGTAATATTATGTACGGGAGCGGGTACCTCAGCAAGGGTATAGGATCGTTGCGGGATGGAAACTGGTCATTGTTTCGTTTATATTAATTCAATTGATCAGTGTGGGATATTGGCGTTTTTTAAACATATTAGGATCGTTGCGCGATGAAAATTCTAATGTGCACCGATGGTGAGGAATACGCGGAATCCGCAATCCGCTTTGGGGGACGGCTCGCCAAGGAAATGAGTGCGGATATCAGTGTTCTTCATGTGCGCCCGCCCATTTCTCCGAGAAACAGGGTACAATTGACCACTGCACGAAAAAAACTGGGGGAATGGAACCTTGAGATTCCGGGCGTCGATTATTTAATTCGGGCGAAAGAAATTCTTGCCGACATTGGACTCACTAAAACCTCTCCCATTATGGAAGAGAAACTCAGCCAGGCGTTTCGTATCGGAATACACGGTGCGACGGAACTTCATTTAATCGGCTTGAAAGGAGAGCTGGTTCGGCTTCGTTTGAGAGAAGGACATCCCGTAGATGAAATCCTTGAAGAAACTGACCTGGGGGACTATGACCTTGTAATCGTCGGATCTCGTGGACACAAAGGCTTCTCGACCCATTTTGTCGGAAGCACGGCCCTTCGAGTTGCCGATCTTGCGGTTTGCAGTGTACTGATCGCAAAAAATATTAAGGAAGATGACGACTTTTTACTTTGCACCGATGGCTCCAGACTTTCTGAAAAAGCAGAAATCACAGGGGCAGAAATGGCGCAAAAATTAGGCGCAAAAATGACCATTCTGTCAATCGCAGAAGAAAAATCAAAAGAAGATGAAGCCGCAAAACTTGCCCGCAGGGCAGAAATGATTCTGGCCCAAATGGGGATTAAAGCCAAACAAAAAGTGAGGGTCGGACGGCCCTCTGAAGAAATAATCGACGAAGCCCGGGATCACGATATCGTGGTGATGGGATCAAGCGGGAGTTCTGCCGTAAAAAAATTTTTTCTGGGCAGCACTCCCTTAAAAGTTATTGAATACGGAGAATGCCCCGTGTTAATTGTCAGGGAAAAAAGAGGGAAAATTTCATTACAGGAGACCAGTCTATCATGAAAAACAGGAGTATCTATGTCACGAGTTGTTAAGAAACGCAGAAAAAAAATGAGAAAACATAAACACAGAAAACAATTAAAAAAGTTGAGACATAAACGTAAGTAAGTTACCACCTTTACGTTAACCCGGTCCAAAAAAATTTCCTTCCAGTAAAGATTGTTGCTTTACAACAGATCTAACAGCACGTTAATATTGGTCGTAGACTTAAGAATTGATGTGGGGTAAGGTATGCCGGAAATAACGGAACCATTGATTTTAGATGCACTCTAACAAGTCATTGAACCCGGAGTGACGGATGACATTGTCACCTTGGGCCGGGTAAAAAATATTACAACCGATGGGAGTAACGTTTCCTTTGATGTGGCCTTACCTTCACCGGGCAGTCCATTAAAAACCGAAATCACCCGGCTGGCAAATCAGGCCATAAAAGGTCGATTTCCGGATATTGGAGAGATCAAAATTTCATTTCCCACACCCGCTTCACCTGAACAAAATCCCTCTTCATCAGGGCTGTTGCCCGGCGTTCATAATATTGTGGCCATCAGCAGCGGCAAAGGAGGCGTGGGAAAATCAACTGTCAGTGTTAACCTGGCTGTAGCGCTGGCAAAAACTGGAGCCCGTGTCGGTTTGCTCGATGCAGATATTTATGGACCCAATATTCCCCTCATGATGGGCATCAAAACGCCTCCGGAACCCAAAGGAGAAAAAATTACTCCGGCGGAAAATCACGGCGTCCGATTTATTTCAATGGCCTTTTTTGTTCCGGAAGACACACCAATGATCTGGCGAGGACCCATGGTCCATGGCGCAATTCAACAGCTAATTCGGGATGTCTCTTGGGGGGATCTTGATTTTCTCCTCGTTGACCTGCCACCGGGAACCGGAGATGCACAGCTTTCTATTGCTCAGATTGTGCCCTTAACCGGGGCCATCATCGTCACCACCCCGCAAGAAGTCTCCCTGCTGGATTCAAAAAAAGGACTCGCCATGTTTAAAAAGGTCAATGTCCCTATTTTGGGCATTATCGAAAACATGAGTTATTTTGAATGCCCGCATTGCCATGAGTCCACCGAAATATTTAGCCGCGGAGGCGGTAGGTCAGCAGCTGAGAAATTAGACATCCCTTTTCTCGGCGAAGTTCCTATCGATCCGGCCATTCGCATCGGCGGAGACACCGGGCACCCTATTGTCACCTCTAACCCCGACTCCCCTCAGTCGCTGGCCTTTATTGAAATTGCCAAAAACCTGGCAGAGCAAGTGGCCTCAAAAAATTCTGAAAAAATCTCTCTCAATATTATTCAGTGACCCTAAACCCCTCATCGCCGAAGGCGCGGCTCACAACTAGAATTAAGTAAGCACCTTCATATATTATCTATATATAATGATTCAGGATCTCCGTAGTGGGATCTTCCTTTCTTGCCTTTTAGCAAGTCTGGGAGTATCTTAATACTGACATGGAAGTTCATTCTCCAACACTATGCTTTACCTCTATCTACTTATGTGATCACTCAGACCGGGGTTACAATGCTCAAGCAAAAAGCAAAATTGATTGCTATTTTTCTTTATCTTACTGAGATATCCATCCTCATCATCGCGTTTTATCTTTCTTTTTATATTCGGGATGCTTATCTTTCCTCCTATTTTGGCCCCGTCGTTCCCATTCAGGAAAGCCGCTGGCTGTTGTACATCATTCTCCCGGTGTGGTCTATCCTTCTCTTTTATTTTAGAACCTATGAATCACAGCGGACCAAAACACTGAGAGAAGAAACCTGGAAAATTACAGGGGTCTCGTTTTTTGGACCACTCATCCTGATGTCCCTTGTTTTTCTATTAAAAGTCGACTATATCAGTCGGCTTTTAGTGGGTATTTTTGGGCTCACGGCCTGGGTTTTTTTGATCACCGAACGCTGCTTTCTCCGACTGTGGGCCAGATACGTACGGCGCATGGGATATAACTTCAGAAATATCATCATCGTCGGCACGGGCCGACGTGCAAGGGAGATGAAAGATTTAATCGACCAGCACAAGGAATGGGGATTACGCTTGGTCGGTTTTGTCAGTGAACAGCCGGAAATCCGCCTCAAACAAATCAAGGATGTTCCTGTCATCGGCACGCTGAACGATTTGCCTCAAATGCTTGAACAACATGTCATCGATGAATTGATCTTTGCCGTTTCAAGAAAACGCCTTGAAAAAATGGAGGAAATTTTTCTCTTATGTGAAGAGCAAGGTATTCGGACCCGAATTGCCGTTAATTTTTTTCCACACATGCTTGCCAAGGTTCATCTTGATGAATTTCACGGAGTCCCGCTGCTCACCTTTACAACCACGCCACATAATGAATTTCTGCTTTTATCCAAACGGCTTTTTGATATCGTGGTCGGCCTGACGCTCTTTTTTCTCTTTCTTCCAGCGACTATCCTGATTACGATCGCAATCAAATCGACCTCCAAAGGGCCTGTATTTTTTAAGCAGACCCGGGTCGGACTGAATGGACGCCATTTTACACTTTATAAATTTCGCTCGATGTGTCAAGACGCCGTTGAAAGGCAAAATGAGGTGGCCCACCTCAATGAAATGAATGGTCCCGCATTCAAAGCCGCCAACGATCCGCGCTTGACTTCTATCGGATGTTTTCTCCGAAGAATGAGTCTGGACGAAATCCCCCAACTTTATAATGTGCTTATTGGGGATATGAGCATCGTCGGCCCGCGGCCTCCGCTTCCCGAAGAAGTCAGCCAGTATAAACGCTGGCACCGGCGACGGCTTTCGATGAAACCGGGCTTAACTTGCCTTTGGCAAATCGGGGGCCGGAACAACATCAGTGATTTCAAAAAATGGATGGAACTGGACCTTCGCTACATTGACAATTGGTCTCTTCAACTGGATATAAAAATCTTTTTAAAGACGATTTTTGTCGTTTTGGCAGGCCGCGGCGCGTCGTAAACGAAAGCTTCTCTCCATGATCACCCTGGGCCTTTCACTCCTGTTTACTCCCATTTCGGTATCTGCAATTCCCTCCTTGCACATCTATTTTATTGATGTCGGTTACGGAGACGCCATTCTCATTCAACTCCCGGATGGCGGCACCCTTCTCATCGACAGCGGAAAACCGGAAGCGGCTCCACAAGTCATCGCCCAACTGGAAACCCTGGGCATTAAACAACTGGATCAAGTCATACTCACACACTTCCATAAAGACCACGCTGGTGGACTTTCACCCATTTTAAAAAATTATTTTTCGCTTAAACCCAAACTTTGGATCGGACTCCCCTTTTCCCCTTTTGAAATGGAAATCGAGCCAGAAGTCATGCAGACAATTGATATGCTTAAACAATACCCAATCAAAATCCTTCAAAAAGGAGAGCAGCTACAACCCTCTCCACATGTTCTGATCGAAATACTGCATCCCGAAATTCTAAGCGGCAACCAAAACGAAGACTCGCTTGTTCTTAAAATGACTCACGGCGCGCTCAGCTTTTTATTGGCTGCGGATGCCGGACCGAAAACCCAACGAACCTTGGTGGCACGCTACGGACCGCAACTGCAATCCGACCTGATTAAAATCCCGCATCACGCCAATGAAACGGAGATTCTCCCGTCATTTATCAACGCGGTCAATCCGGAAATCGCCATTCTCACCATCGGCCCAAATACTTACAATGCTCCCAATCTAGACATCCTGGAGGCCTATCAAAAAACAGGGGCTCAGCTTTTCCGAACAGATCAGCACGGGACGGTCCACATCACCAGTGACGGAAAAACCCTTCAAGCGGTCACAGCAAAACCATGAAACGCTGGGCTGTTGTCATCGGCTACACCCTCCTGATTTATGCTTCACTACCCTTTGCGCGGACCTGGCAGCAATTTTTACGGGAAAAGCTGGGCGCTGACTTTAATCTGACTTTCAATTTTTTCATTCTCTCTATTGGCATACTGACTGTCTTCAGTCTTTCGAGGAAAGTCGCCAAAACCGCATTCTGGTCTTCAATGGGCGTGCTTCTTGTTTTGGTTTTCCTCGCAGCTCAAATGCCTATCCCGGAAGAACGCATGCATCTTCTCCAGTACGCTGTGCTGGGTTATTTAATCTCCTGGGCCTTCCAAACGACAGGAGCCCTTGTGACTCGGATCGCCTGGGTGATCTGCCTTGGCGCGCTCATTGGTTTGGGTGATGAAGCCATACAATGGGTTCTGCCAAGCCGCGTTTTTGATTGGTGGGACGTGGGCTATAACGTGACCGGCATCACCTTTGGAGCGGCCCTTTTCCAGATCCTGAAATAAAGAAACCAGAGAAGACCAAGGCCCAATTGTCAAGCTTCGGGCCGCCCTGTTATACTCCTCCCATGATGAATAAATTCAATACCTTGCGTGAGGCGATTGGATCAGAAAAAGTCCTGACGGACACCCCCACACGCACGGCCTATTCCATCGACGCCAGTATTTACAAGGCCGTGCCCGAAGCTGTTGTTTTAATCCAAAACGCGAAAGATCTTGAACAAACCCTGCAATACGCCAAAAGCCGTCACATCCCGCTCACTGCACGCAGCGGCGGCACCAATCTGACGGGAAATGCCGTGGGCGAGGGAATCATTCTCGAATTTTCTCAGCTCCACCAAATCCTCGAACGCAATGACCATGCCGGCTGGGCGCGGGTTCAGCCCGGCATGGTTTATGCCGAACTCAACAAACAACTGGCAGAGCACGGCTGGGTTTTTCCACCCGATCCATCAAGCGGTGACATGTGTAAACTCGGCGGCATGCTGGGGAACAACGCAGCGGGACCACACACCCTAAAATACGGCGCAACCAAGGACAATGTGCTGGAAATGGAAATCCTGTTGTCCAGTGGAAAATGGATTACCGCAAAGGAATATGATCTCGACGACCCGAAGTTGGAATCACTTTTTCAGGAACACCCACAGATCAAGGCCCTCTATCATTTAATAACAGACAATAAAGACCTCATCTTGTCTCAACGCAAAAAAGTCTCTAAAAATTCATCAGGCTACAATCTTTTCGACCTGGCGGAAGGCATGGATAAGGGGCGCTTCCCCTTGCATCAGCTTTTTATCGGCAGCGAAGGAACGCTGGGGCTAACGCTTGAGGCTAAAATTCGGTTGACCCCCAAGCCCCAAGAGGTGGCCACAGGCCTGATTTATTTAAAATCACTTTCAGAGGTTGGCGCGGTGGTCAGACACCTGCTGCCGCTGAGGCCCAGCGCACTGGAAATGATGGATGCCAACTCCCTTGATCTGGTGGGGCGGGATCGTTTTAACATCCCCAAAGAAGCCGCGGTCATGCTCTTACTGGAATTTGATGAAAACGCACGCAGGCAAATGGAAACGGCCCAAGACCGGGTCAGACAGTTTGAACTCGCCTCACCCATGATCGTCGCCTATGACCCTGAAGAAACGGCGTCGCTATGGCAAGTCCGAAAAGCCATGTATCCCACCCTTTACCGGTATGATGAAAAGAAACGACCAATTAATTTTGCTGATGATGTGGTTGTGGCCGCAGAACGGATCCCCGAACTGGTCGAATATCTTGAAAAACTCTTTTTGGAGAAAGATGTGGCGGTTGCCATTTATGGACATATCGGTGACGGAAACGCCCATATTAATCCACTCCTGAACCTGAATGATCCCGCTGATTTCAACCGGATGATTGAATTGTCCCGTGAAATTCATGAAACCGTTATCGAGCGATTTGACGGTTCCCTGTGCGGCGAACACGGCGATGGACGCGTTCGGGCCGAGTTTCTCCAACAACTTTATGGCCCCGAACTGTATACCCTCTTTAAAAAGGTCAAACAGATTTTTGACCCGGATCAGGTTTTAAATCCAGGCATTAAAATATCAGAAGTTTCCTTTACCGAAAATATTGATCTGCACCGTTTGTCGAAAAAGTGTGCCACCTGTGCAAAGTGCAACGCTGTTTGTCCCGTATACGACGTAGAGCGCGAAGAATCCAATGCCGCCAGGGGATGGTTTCATATTCTCACCGACCCGGATTATTCTTATGAAAACGCATCCCGTGTCGTAGAGGCCTGCATCAATTGTAAATCCTGCCGAACAGTCTGCCCGGCTGGGATTGACGTTTCAGAATATATTTTAAAAGCCCGGGAAGCCCGGCCAAACGAAACCGCGCGAAACCTTTTCAGGCTTCAAGCCAACACCCCGTTATTTGAGTTTCTGCTTAAAGCCGCCGCCTGGACACAAACCATTTGGGACAGGCCGCTTATCCGAAAAATCCTTGATCCGCTGTCGCATCTTGTTTTACAAGGCCTCGCGCCGACTGCGCGCATTCCGGCAAAGATGGTCCTCCCACGCCTTGCTCGGAAAACACTCAGAGAGCGGCATTCTGAAAAAACGATTTTAAAATCCGACCTGGCCTATTTTCACGGCTGCGCAGCCAATTACCTTGACGACGGGGTGGGGGATGCCGTTATTGCCCTCTTAAAACAACATCGACTTGAAGCAGCACTACCCGCCCAGCGCTGCTCCGGCACACCCATTCAAACCTATGGCCTAAACGACCAGGTACGGGAAAACGCACGATTTAATCTCGACCAGCTTGATTCATACAAAAAAGTGGTCACAGGATGCGCCTCTTGCACTTTTATGCTGAAGGATTATGCCGCCTTGTTTGATGATCCGAAAGAGGTGGCCTACCAACAAAAAGCAAAACAACTGGCCCAAAAGGTCGTGCATATTTCTGAAATCATCACTGCTCCCCTGCCGACTGAACCTTCACCTAAAACCATGACGAATAGACAGACCAAAAAAGAAAGGGTCACCTATCATTCTTCCTGCCATCTTAGAGCTGCCGGAGTCAGCAAAGCGCCACGGGCATTACTTAAATCCAATCCTTTAATAGAATACGTCGAAATGCCGGATGCAGACCGATGTGCCGGGGGCGCAGGCACTTTTTGCATAAAAAATCCGGAACAGTCCTCAGCCATATTTGAACGAAAACGGCGCGGTATTGAAAAAAGCGGGGCCGAAACGGTTACCACCTCATGCCCTGCTTGTATGATCCAGCTGAATAATGGACTCAAGGGGTCCGCAAAGGTCAAACACATCGCCCAGGTATTGTTAGAAAAAGGACAGTGATAACACTCTGAGCCTTTATTTATATACTAAATAAGCATATAACAAGGCGATCTGGTTCTGAAAAATGATCATAAAAAATTTTGTATTTTTGAATAAAGCGTTTTCAATGTAAAAGGTTTCAACAAAAATTCTACAGGCCCAGCACTTTCCAAGGAACGAATAATTTCCTCCTGCTCCAAGTGCCCCGACATAAATATAAACGGCAAGGTTTTATTTTGTTTCGTAATCTGCTGATAGAGTGTTAAACCATCGATATCAGGCAGACGGATATCACAAATGACCAACTGAAAGGCACACGAGTCGTTATGGTATGCATCCAGAGCGGTTTCCCCACTTGAAGCGATTTTTACAGAATGGCCTTTAGACCTCAAAAAACTGGAGAGCAGATGAATAATCTGCTGTTCATCATCAACAACCAGGATGTTCATACGGTCCTCTTCTTGGTATAGACAGGGATAAGGACTTTAAAAATCGCTCCTTTCCGATATTCGCTCTTTAACTCAATCTTACCCCCGTGGTCTTTTATGATCCCATAACAAATGGATAAACCCAAACCCGTCCCTTCTCCCACCGGCTTGGTCGTAAAAAAAGGATCGAAAATTTTTTCCTGGAGTGTATTTAAAATACCACTCCCTGTGTCTTCAACCTCTATCGTCACCTGCCCATATTTTTCCGAGGTTCGAAGAATAATTCTTTTGTCCTGACTTTCTTTAAGTGCGTCTTTCGCATTGCTGATCAGATTGACCAGAACCTGCTCTATTTCTACACGGTTTACAAAAATGAGAGGAAGATCTAGAGATAAATCCAAACCCAGTATAATCCCATCATTTTTTATTTGGTTTTTAAACATAAATAAAGCAGAATGGACAATTTCATTCGGATTGATTTTTTCACGGTTTTGTAAATTGGAGTCCCTTGCAAACAATTTCAAATGTTGAATGATATTCGCCGCACGGTTGACTTGGGAATCAATTTGTTCAAAATGACTTTTTAAATTTTCAGAATTGCCATTCTCATAGTGAATTCGGCCCAACTCCGAAGACATTTGTATGATCTGAAGCGGCTGATTCAATTCGTGCGCCACACCTGTGGCCAACTCCCCCAAGGAGGCCAATTTTGCAGATTGTATAAGCTGAGACTGTGTTTCTTTAAGTTGTTTATTCGCGTTTAAAAGCCCTTCAGTCATCTGCTCGAACGACCTTTCCAGGCTCTTCACTTCATTTTTTTCAATTTTGATGACATTTTCTGATAATACCTCATTGGTAATATAATGGGCTTTATCCGTTACTCTTGAAATAGGCTCAACAATATTTTTGGCCAGATAAAATGCAATCAATATCGCGCAGACAAGAGAGAATGCAACCAGTCCATAAAGCTCGTTTCTTAACCGAACGATCGTGGAAAATGCTTCAGAACGATCGATCTTTACGACCAGGCCCCATTGGACTGAATCGATATATTTTGTAATGGCAAGCACGGCCTCCCCTCGATAATCAACGGAATCCGGCATAACCTTCTCTTTGCCACTTAAGGTTTCGTTCATAGGCACAGCAAAGTGGGTATCCAAAGATATATTTTTTAACACAGCATCCTGATTAAACCTTAGGGGGGCCAAAAAAATTATTTTCCCCTTATCATCTCTTTTACCCAGAACTGTTTCTCCTGTTCGGCCCAGGCCAGAATAATCCTGAACGGCAGCGATTAAATTCTTTAAATGTGAAGTCACTAAGACCACTCCCAGGAACGCCCCATTGAGCCGCAAGGGGCCAGAAAAATGTGCCATTAAATTTTGTTTTTCATCTAGGAAAAGATAATCCACCTTGTTTTCATTCTGGCCCTGAATAAAAACAGGGTTGTCAGATAAGTTTTTTCCTATTTTCTCTCTATCGGTTGAAGCAACCACCACACCCTTGTAATTCATTACAGAGATGGCTTCAAAGGATGAGATGGAGTGATTGGCGTCTTTTAAAATCGTGTTCATTTTTTCACGGAATTCCAATCTTCCATTCTCTTGATATTTTCTTAAACTGATTTTTAATTGCGTGCGGCTGGAGATGAGACGTAGCAGTTGGTGGTTGTGGGC
>CALZIJ010000083.1 GCA_945787655.1 Nitrospiria bacterium
ACGTGGAATCGTCGTCGGCGCATCCCCAAAGGTATAGGAGCTGTAGGCCATGGACTCATCTTCCATGTGGAAATATTTTTCCTGCATGGCCAGGTTGTTGATCCCAAAAGGTTCGCTTCGGAAGTTCAACGCCCGCGCCGAAGGCCGATAGGCATCGGTGTTCGGATCACGCTGCGGGATCATTTCACTGTCACGGTTCAAGGGGCGGAAAGATTCATCCCCGACCTCGTGGTAGACCAAAACAAATTCGCGAAAATCCTTGGACACCGGATCAATCTTGTCATCATAGGCAATCATCATCTGCCAGCCGCTCTCTGCCTCCTCACCCGTAGTCGGGTCAAGATAAATGGCACCCATTGGCTCAACAACAAAGGTTCCGATAAGTCCTAAACTACCCGGCTCACGGCCAACATGGCTATGAAAAACATGCGCGCCTTCCTGCTCGTCCGGCTGAATGTACCATTCAAAAACCTGGCTTCCTTCAGGAGGAACAGTAGAATCTGGGTTCACCGACGTTGCCGGCTGGCCTGTGGATTGAATCACAATGCTGGAACCATGAATATGCAGCCCGACGTCCTCATCTTCAACTTGATTACGAAGGGTAATAATCATGCAATCGCCCTGGTTTCCACGAATGACCAAGGGCTGAATCTTGTCCGTCTGAAGACCTAAAGAGACTGCGCCAGGATCAAAACCCGGCTTTTCACGGGCTTCCCGGTTAAGCTTTTCTTCTTCACGGATCCTGGGAAGGTCTTTTGTCATCGCATACATATATCCCGGATGAAAATCGAGCCATTGGTTCAAGGTAATTTCAACATTGATCGCGGTAATATCGAGTTCCTTCACAGGAGCATTGCTTGGGCAACGCCCGCCTGCGGTCACGGATTCCCCTGCCCCGGTCGGACCAAGAAACCAGCTCCGGTCCATCTGCTGCATCGCACTCAGATTACTGAACGGGCCAGTGTTCCCTGTCTCTTCTGCATGGTTTTTGATATCGTTCATCAAAGAACTCATCGCCCGATCCACTTGGGAAGAACGACCGGTATCTCCCTCTTTCGTCTCTTCTCGCTTAATTTGGGCTTTTAATTTTGCTTTCCAGTCAGCGGAAGCCATCATTTTGGATTCTGATTTCTCAGCATGCTCATGATGGTCGTCTCCGCTGGCGGATACCCAAGCTTGTGACGAGAAGATTAGAACGAAAGCCAAGAATACACTCAAAGAATATCTTTTGGTGTCATTCATTATTATGCTCTCCTTTTCCCTTCTTCGTTGTTATCTATCTTGATTAAATTTTGCTGATATGCAAATTGAACATATTGGTAAAAAAAACTGGTGCTGATTTGGCATGGCATGACTACGTCACAATGTCTAAACATATTCGGCTTGAACTCCTGCATTTTTACCCACACCCCTGCCAAAAACTGGCAAAATCTAACATGGGCCAAAAAAAGTGTCAAGCAATTTTTACATGTTTATTCCAATAGACAACCAAGCCTTTACATGTATGTTTTGCTTAAGGATTTAGAGCGTGTTTAGATGAAGCTCATATTTTCAAGATTTAACAAGAACAAATCGATATCAGGATGTACTGATAATGTCTATTTCAAATAGCAGGGGTGCTATATGGGAAAAACCAAGGACGGTTTATTTTAAAGATTAATACTAATTTGGAAATCCAACTTTTAGCTTTACCTCACTACGGTCGATTTCGGGAACCTTGAAGGTCATAATATAGGAATTGGCGATGATCTCCACGGTTTGTCCCGGCCCGACATACCGATTCGCAACATTTCGGGCTAAAGGGACGCCCTCCGCGTCCAATAAATAATAATAGGCGTAAACCCTTTTTCGGACTTTGGCGTGGTTTTGAAAAGTCACTCTCCAAATATATTTTGTCTTTCCTATTTTTTCCCAGGTTTCATCAATAGAATAGCCATGCTGCACCACCTCGATCATCGAGGCGTCGCGCCGGTCGGCGGCGACCGCGATGGCGTTAGCACCAAATGTTTTAAAAAAGACGGTTGGCTCCCACTCCGGCAGGCTCGTCGAAAATAAGAGGAAGAACAAAAACCACTTCATTAGACAAAAACGTCTATTTAGTCCGATCCACATCTATTTTCCGGGTACCCAGCCCAAAAGGGAGTACACGTTCCTTCAGGGCGGAAAGCTCCAGGTAGAGTGCCTGAAACTGGGCATCATCAAGTGCAGGATCAGACAATTGGGCAAGCTGGTCCGGAGTAATCGGAATAAAAGTCAACTCCGCCAGGTCGGTGGCGCCAATTTTAACCCAATGGTGCGGCATGAATTCCTGCATAATCACGTGATCAACACCGCCATTATATTTCATCGCTTTTTTAATGGCATGCCGGCCGTCTTCAGCAGAAACGCATTTGCCGATTCCCAAATTCAAAGGCGGGTCCAGAAAAGGTAAAAACAGAACACGGACTTTTAAATCCGCATCTTCCCCTTTAATCGTTTTAATAATCTCCCGTTTCTTTTTGCGATATTTCTTTTTTGCGACCTTTATTTCAATCGTGGTGGCGTTGGCCCGGTTGCCTTCGGCATTGCAGTCATAGGATTCTTTGGCTACGAAGGCATGGCCCTCGTGGTCCGGCACCAAGATCACACCCAAGATCAGGATAAAGAGCCCGTAGTGCATGGCATTTTTTATTCTTTTCAAAACAAACCTCTCAATTTTTGTCGACCATTTCAAATAGTATTACGCATCCCCCTCGATAGCAGGCTTGTTACTCTTCTGCACCGGGGATCTTGATTTTTTTAAGTTGATCAAGATATTCCCGGGCCTTTTTGTTATTCGGCTCCAGTTCAAGGACACGGGTAAAACTTTCGATGGCTTTCTTTTTTAATATTTTGCGATCATCCGGATCAGGTAATTCCGCCGCCACCAGGACCTGTGTTTCGCCCAACGCCATAAACACTTTCGGGTCATCCAGCTTCACAAGAGAAAGGGTGGCATATTCCCTGACTGCATCAATATAAAGTTTGGCCCGCAAATAAAGCTCGGCCAACTTTTCCCTGGCTTTAGATTCATTGGGGTCTTCATCCAGCATCAGCTGCCATTGTTCCGCCGCGTCTCCATAATCTCCTCTTTTTTCATAGATCAAACCCAGATTATAGCGGGCCTCAAAATAAGCCGAATCTTTTTCGAGGGCAATATTGTAGGCTTTTTCTGCTTTCTTATACTCGCCTTTTTCAAAATAAATATTGCCGATACCGACTTGAACCACTGGAATATTCGGCACCATTTCATCCGCTTTCAGGTAGGCTTCCAAGCCTTCATCCAGTCTGCCCAAACGTGTTGAGATGTGCCCCAATGAAATATAGGCATGTTCATCATTCGGGGCAAGGGCTATTGCTTTTTTAAATGCCTGCGTTGCTTTATCAAGACCTTTATTGGACAGGTAAAAACGTCCAAGCCAATAATGAACAACCGCGTTATTCGGATGTTTCTGTACTAAATTCTTGTAATAACGCACCCCTTGAGGCCCTCTCCGGGTAGCCATATAAGTGGACTGCAAGGCCCGGTGATACCTGTGTTCATTCACATTAAGTTCTATCGCCTGGGCAAACTGTATAATGGCTTCATTAAACAAACGCTGCTTATTGAGGGCCTTGCCTTCTTCAAAATACAGCTCGGCTTCTTTTTCCAGCGCCGTCGCAGCACACACGCCGGGGGCGATGAGGAATAAAACAAGAAACAGTCCCGCTTTTCCCCACTTCGACATCAAAAAAACAAACACTTAAAACTCCTTAAATCTTTTAGATTCCGACGAAGGAGTATACTACCATCGCGTGTCTTTAAAAACAATCTTCGTTCGATTTCTCAGCCATAAGATGTTAAAATGCCTGAGTATTGCGTTCTTTCGCTAAAATATCAACGACCTCAATTGTAAAGGGTTTATTCTCACGAACATTTACGGCATGACGCGGGGGTTAAAAAAACTCCAGCTCAAACGGCTAGACCAAATCGGGCGACGTAAAATCAAATCAGACCAAGTGATCCCCTTTGAACTTGCCCGTCTCCTGACCACACTTTCTTCGGATATCAACCGTCAAATCGGCATTTTGGCCAGTCGAGAAGGGACCATCCACGCCGTCATCGTGGGAGACAATCGGCAACTCATGATTCCCGATCTCTCGGAACTCAAGCCGGGCAAACGCCAATTACGGGGAGTCCGTTTGATTCACACCCATCTGAATAACGAAGCCCTCAGCCAGGATGACTTGACCGACCTGGCCTTGCTTCGACTTGATTTTATTGCCGCGATTACCATAAAAACAGACGGTCAGCCGGGAGTGGTCTTCCTCGCCCACCTGCTTCCACCCAGCCCAGACGGCAGGGTGTATGAGGTTTATCCCCCGCAACCAATCCACCAGATTAAAATCGAACTCACTCCTTTTCTGCAAGAATTGGAAGCCGAGTTTGACCGGAGTCAAGACCAGACCGTAAAAACCCGTCAAGGCACACGCGCCATACTCATCAGCGCATCACAAAATGCCAGGATGGATCAGGACGCATCAATGGCGGAATTGGCAGAACTGGCCCGTTCCGCCGCCATCACTCCAATTGAAATGGTGATGCAGCGTCCCAAAAAGCTGCATCACAAATATTTACTGGGTGAAGGCAAGCTCAAAGAGGTGATTATGAAGGCCCTCCAAAAAAGGGCCGACCTTCTGATTTTTGACCAAAACCTGAGTCCGCTTCAAGTTCGCACCATTGGAGAAGTGACTGAAATGAAAGTTTTGGATAGAACGCAGTTAATACTGGATATTTTTGCTCAACGCGCCGAAACCCGGGAAGCCAAGGTGCAAGTCGAGCTGGCTCAGTTGCGCTACCGCCTCCCCCGGCTCGCGGAACGCAGCACCGCCCTTTCCCGGTTGACTGGAGGAATAGGCGGAAGAGGGCCCGGTGAAACCCGGCTTGAAATAGACCGCCGCCGTGCGCGGGACCGGATCGCACGGCTTGAGCAAGAACACGAACATCTTGCCGCTGCCCGGAAACAACGCAGACATAAACGCAGCCGGAATGAAATCCCTATTGTGTCCATCGTCGGCTACACCAATGCAGGAAAATCCACCCTCTTAAATCAGCTCACTGAAAGCCGCGTCCAGACCAAAAACCTGCTCTTTGCCACCCTCGACACCGCCACGCGCAGACTACGCTTTCCAAAAGAACGGGAACTTATTTTAACCGATACGGTCGGTTTTATTCAGTCCCTGCCGCCGGAATTACTCGGCGCTTTTCGATCAACACTCGACGAACTTTGCGACGCTCACCTTTTAATCCATCTTGCAGATATCAGTAATCCACGCCTTGAACAACAGATTAAAACCGTTGAAGACATTCTCACAGATCTTCACCTTTCAAAAACACCGCGTCTGCTGGTTTTGAATAAGACAGACCAGATAAAAGCGGAAACGGCGGCCACCCTTTGCGGGCGGCATCATGCGATCGGAATATCCGCCCTGGATAAAAACAGCCTGCTTCCACTTTTACAAACCATCGAAACCCGGTTGTGGGAAGCACATGAACCCCGATGACAGAGGGCTTAGCATAAGGAGCCTGATAATTAAATGAGGCTTTTTCGTCCAAAATCGTTTTTAAGTCTGGTCTTAATCGTTTTTTCTATTGTCGCCCTTCCCCTGATTGGCTCCTTAATTTATGCAGTCATCTCGGTAGATCGTCTTTTGGATCAAAGTCAAAAAGCCGTTTTTCAGGCGGTCCAGGCCACAAAAGGCAGTTTAACGCTGATTGAACAAATCAAAGACATGGAACGGAATATCCGACAATTTCAAGTCTTGGGGGACAAAACCCTTTTTCAACTCTATGAAAAATCGCACAGCGAACTTCAAGTGACCGCCAGCGATTTAATGCAGTTGTCCATCGAAGAGAGACAGCGAAACCTTGTAGACAAACTTGCGCAAGAAGAACAACAACTCTTTGGCACACTCAAAGGCATTCCCCATAATTCAAAAGAGGGTGAAATCGCCGTTTTGGCTTTTAAAACCCTCTCGGAGCTCGCACAATCTATTTTGTCTGAAAACCGCCGGCTAGTCACTTTGCGAATTGAGCAAATGAAACAAAAGGGAGAAGAAACACAGCAGCTTCTCGTCTGGCAAGCCATGGGCGTGACGCCTATTGTGCTGGCCTTTGTCGTCATGTTCACCTTTCTTATTGCCCGTCCGATCAAACAGATTGATCAGGCCATTCGAAAATTAGGCGATGGGACCCTGACTTCCGAAGTGTCCATTTCAGGACCGCGGGACCTTGAAATTCTGGGGAAGCGGCTGGATTGGTTGCGGTCTCGCTTAAAAGAACTCGAAGAACAGAAAATCCAGTTTTTAAGACACGTCTCTCACGAGCTGAAAACCCCCCTTACCGCCTCTCGCGCCGGGGCAGAACTCCTTAATGACGAAGTCGTCGGAAAACTCAACCCGGAGCAGCATAATGTGGTACAGATTCTCCATCAAAGCATGATCCAGCTTCAAAAAATGATCGAAAACCTGCTGAACTTCAGCGTGGTTCTTGAACGTCATGCCACCTTCACCCTGAAACCTGTGGTCTTAAGCCAGCTGGTTGAAAAAGTTATTTCGGATCATCAGCTGGCCCTGATGGCCAGAAACATTAAGGTTGACGCAGACCTCATCGACCAATCCATCTCCGGAGATGAAAACAAACTGATGGCGGTAGTTGACAATCTTGTTTCAAATGCAGTTAAATTTTCGCCAGTCAACGGCACAATAAAAATTCGACTGCGCCGTAAAAAGGATCTGCTTGAAATGGATGTGATTGATTCCGGGCCGGGTGTCGACCCCGAAGATAAAAACCGGGTTTTTGATCCCTTTTACCAGGGCAGGCAAACACCCAACGCCGATATCGACGGAACCGGCATTGGACTTTCTCTTGCGAAAGAATACGTTTTGGCGCATCATGGAATGATTAAAATTGTAGACGGGTCTTCTAAAGGCGCTCACCTTCAGGTTACCCTTCCCCTCAACCCCTTTAGGGACATGTGATGTTTCGCACGCGCTTGTTTGTTGTAACTTTTTTGATGTTATTCATGTTCTTCCTTCCAGGCTGTCATATTTTGGACAAGCTGAGGTCTTCTTCGGTTTCTCCTGTAAAAAAAGAAGAGAAGGTCTCCGCGAAAACCGTAACCCCAAAAGTCATTGACGAACACAAAGAGGAACCCCCGGGAACACCGCCTCAAAGTGATGTCCCTCCAACAGAACAGGAAACCGAGGGATTTTTTAAAACGCAGGGAGAAGAGTCCCCTGACAATATGGACAACCTGGCCATCATCGTCAGCTATTTTCGATTTTTAAATTCTCTCCCGGAAAAAGCCATCGCCCAGGAACACAGACGAACTGAAAAAGAGTTTAAACAAAACAATAATCCTGTGAACCGCTTGAGACTCGCTATGCTGCTCGGCTTGAGTAAAAGCCGTCATCGGGATACCGACCAATCCCTGTCGTTACTGGCCGCTTTCCTCGATAAACCAGATCAGGACCCCTTGTTAAAAGACTTTTCGTTTCTCTTGTATACATTGATACAGGAACGTCAATCAGAAGCAAAACACCATTCGGACCTTTCAATTAAACTCAAAAAAGAAGCAGGGGAAAACAAAAAACTAAAAAAAATGATAGAAGAACTCAAAACCATTGAAGAAAACATTATGAAACGGGATGAAGCGAGTTAAACATGGACACATCAATTCAAATACAGCAAAAGCAACAGCGCATTCTCGTTGTCGATGACGACACATCACTGCTAGGCATTATGAAACTTCGGCTGACGGCGACAGGGTATCAAGTCGCAACAGCAGAAAGTGCCGAAGGGGCTTTAGCCCGCCTTCCCGCCTTTCGCCCGCATGTTGTGATCACCGACCTGCGCATGGACGGCATGGACGGCATGGCCTTGTCCGCAAGAATTCACAAGCAGCATTCGGGGCTTCCCATCATTATTCTGACCGCTCATGGCACAATTCCGGAAGCAGTAACGGCCATTAAAGAAGGCGTATTCAGCTTTCTGACCAAACCTTTTGAAACCAAAATTCTTTTAGGGCATATCGAAAAAGCGCTTCAGTTAAGCGGACACCCCAAAACCTCTGAAACAGGAGAAGAACCCACAGAGTGGCGAAAAAATATTATTTCACAAAGCCCTATTATGGAAGAGCTGCTCAGCCAGGCAAACCTTGTCGCCGCAAGTGATACTTCTGTTTTTATTCATGGCGAAACCGGCGTTGGCAAGGAAGTCCTCGCACGGGCCATTCACAACGCAAGTCCCCGCAGGAATAAACCTTTTGTCGATATCAACTGCTGTGTTATTCCTGAAGCCTTGCTGGAGTCCGAACTGTTCGGCCATTGCAAAGGGGCCTTTACAGGGGCTTTGCAAGACAAACAGGGACTGTTTCAGGCCGCAAATGGCGGAACCCTTTTTCTGGATGAAATCGGGGATATGCCGCCCCAGCTTCAGGGAAAACTCCTGCGGGTTTTACAAGAAAAACAGATCCGGCCGCTTGGCACAACCCGGACCAGCCCGATCGATGTCCGAATCTTGTCCGCCTCACACCGAAACCTTGAAGAAAATATCAAGACCGGTGACTTTCGGGAAGACCTTTACTACAGACTGCTTGTTGTCACCCTGGAAGTGCCTCCCCTTTCCAAACGCCGGGAGGATATCCCCTTATTGGCCAGATATTTTCTGGACACCCTCGTCCAACGCAGCAGCAAAAAAATCACCGGCTTTTCCCCGCAAGCCATAAAGCTCTTAATCGCCGCGCCCTGGCCGGGGAATGTTCGGCAATTGCTTAACGTGGTTGAACAAGCGGTCACGCTCTCGACATCTCCTATCATCTCCGCTTCGATGATTCAAAAAGCCTTACGCGATGAACCGGACGAAATTCCCTCATTCAGCGGTGCCAGGGATTCCTTTGAACGGGAATACCTGATTCAATTACTTCAAATGACAGACGGCAATGTCAGCCGCTCGGCGGATATTGCAAAAAGAAACAGGACCGAATTCTACAAATTGCTTAACCGGCATAAACTGGATCCCTCTCTTTTCAGGTCTCCCAAACCCTAGACCTTTATTTTCTACCATTAAGGCACCGAAATACTTACGAATATACCAATCAAGACCATCTTTCTGTCGCCAATCAACAACACAAAAATACACAACCCGCTTAACACAATACTCATCCCATTGATATTACAGTGAAAAACAAACGGCCCCGATTTTGCTACTTTTCCGCAAAGTGCCATGAATAGAGGCACACTCTGTTATTTTTATAAACTTGATGTGAGTATCCGTACAGCTTATGTTTTTTCAGACAACTCGTTTTTTGCATTCCGGTCAAAAGCAAAACCATTTTTTAAACCTTTTCATAACACCCCGTATAGAAAAAACAAAATGCCAAAAAACCCGGTTTTGGGATAAAACCTTTTGGGTATTAGGGTTCTTTTTTATCTTCTTATTCAGTCTTCCCGTTCATTCCGTTCTCGCGGGAGATGTCACCCTGTCCTGGCTTCCGAATGATGAACCGGACCTGGCCGGATACTCTGTCCACTACGGGACAAGCTCTGGAGACTATGTGACCAAAAGAGATGCCGGGAACCAGACCACGTTCACATTATCAGGATTAGGAATCGGGACGTATTATTTTGCGGTCACGGCTTATGATACTTCCGGAAACGAAAGCGGATTTTCCGGTGAAGCCAGTAAAACCTTTTCGGAAACGATTCCCCCGTCACTTCTTTTCATCTCGACGGAAATGATTACGGATACCAGTGCGGCGATCACTTGGACCACTGACGAACCCGCAAACTCCAGGGTAGAATATGGAATCAGTCAAAGTTATGGTCAACTTTCACCCTTAAACAACGCCTTTCAAATTGGACACAGCCATACGCTTCCCGGCCTGGCTCCTGCTACAACATATCACTACCGTGTCATGAGTACTGACAAATCCGGAAATACCGCTGTTTCCGGGAATTTCACCTTTAAAACATCCGGGTCCGTCACTCCGGATACGACGGTCCCCGTTCTCACAAACATCACAACACAAGACACCACCAATGTGAGCACAATCATCCAATGGAACACCAATGAAGCGGCGACCTCAAGGGTCGAATACGGGAGAAGCCCAAGCTACGGACAAAGCTCGGATGTGCAAGAAACACTGATGACGACGCACAGCCGAACCCTCATTGGCCTGTTGCCCGGAACCACTTACCACTATCGTGTCATCAGTCGGGATG
>CALZIJ010000084.1:0-10249 GCA_945787655.1 Nitrospiria bacterium
AAAAAAGGCGAAGGAGAATTTCTCATCGCAGAAGCGGATGAAAGCGACGGATCCTTTTTGAAACTCTCTCCCAGTATCGCCGTGGTCACCAACCTGGATTACGAACACCTGGATTATTACCGGACGTTTGATGTCTTAAAGCAAACCTTTCTGAATTTCATGAATAAAGTCCCTTTTTATGGTCTGGTGATTTTATGTGGAGATGATCCGATATTAAAAGACATGGTCCCTTCCCTTGAAAAACGCAGCCTCACTTACGGCACTTCTGAATCCGTCGACTTACGCGCGGAAGCTATTACCTATCATCCCTGGAAGAGCAGCTTCGATGTGACTTTGCAAGGTGAGCCGATGGGTCATTTTGTACTCCCCGCGCCCGGCCGACACAATGTCTTAAACGCCCTGGCCGCCATCGCGGTCGGCATCGAGCTCGACCTTCCGGCCACAGTCATACAACAAGGAATTGCCGCTTTTCCCGGTGTTGAACGGCGTTTTCAGCTTCGGGGAGAAAAAGACGGCGTCATCGTCGTCGATGATTATGGACACCATCCCACAGAAATACAGGCTGCCATCGCTGCGGCCAAACAAGGCTGGAAAAAAGAATTGCTTGTTATTTTTCAGCCCCATCGATACACCCGGACACGGGATTGCCTTGACACCCTGGCCACCGCTTTTGAGGAGGCGGACCACCTGATTCTGACCGAGATTTATCCCGCAGGAGAAGCCCCGATCCCCAATATCACCGGGGAGCGGCTTTTTCAAAAAATCTCGGAACATCGGGAACAGGCAACAACTTTCCTCAAGGATTTCGCCGAAATTAAAGACACGCTCATGAAAGTCATAAAACCGGACATGATGTTGCTGACGCTTGGCGCCGGAGATATCTGGAAAGTCGGTCAGCAGTTTTTATCAGACACCCCTAAAAACAAAAGGACAAAAGAAGATGATCGTGACTGAATTAGATGAGGCTAAAATCGCGCGCAGCGCGTTGAAGAAAAAACTGAAAACATTGTTTAAATCGTTCAATGGTAAAATCCGTTGGGACGAACCGCTTTCCCGCTATACCTCTTTGAAGGTGGGTGGATCGGCAGACCTCATGGTTTTTCCACGTTCTGTTTCAGAACTCTCGTCACTCATGCAGTTGCTCTCAAAACATCACCTTTCCTATTTTGTATTGGGTGCCGGAAGCAACATCCTCATTAAACCGGGCGGCGTTAAAGGTGTGGTCATTCATCTCAAACATTTAAACCGGGTCAAACTGCTCGATGAACACCGGCTAGAAGCAGAAGCTGGCCTTTCCTATCCCAAACTTGCGATTTACGCGATGGAGAAAGAGCTTTCCGGGCTTGAATTTGCGGCCGGAATTCCCGGTATGGTCGGGGGCGCAGTCGTCATGAATGCCGGTATTCCAAACCTGGAAACGGCGCCTCTTTTGGAAAGTATTTCCTTGGTCGACGAAAAAGGAAAGCTTTGTAAAATTTCAGCCGAGAAGCTGAAGTTCGGCTACCGCTCGGCAAAACTGCCGAAGGGTGTCATTGTTTCTGCTATTTTCACGCTTTCAACGGCACCACGGGAAACGGTTGAAAAAACCATGAAGGCCTACCTAAAAAGAAGGCAGGAAACTCAGCCCTTGAGTTTTTCAAACTGCGGATCGGTTTTTAAAAACCCGCCGGGCCTGCACGCGGGGCGGCTGGTTGATCAGTCCGGCCTGAAAGGATATCGAATCGGTGACGCTGAAATTTCAGAGCGGCATGGAAATTTCATCATCAACCGGGGTGGCGCCAAGGCGGAAGACTGCATTGCGCTCATCGAAAAAATGAAAGAAACCGTGCTTGATCTTTTTGGTGTTGCTCTCGAACTGGAAGTAAAAGTGATCGGACAGGATTAAGGCTTGATTCACCATCGATTTAAAAATAAACGCATTGGCGTTTTGATGGGCGGCCTCTCTTCCGAACGGGAGGTCTCTCTAAAAAGCGGCGCAGCCGTTTGTGAAGCACTTTCGCGGCTGGGGTATACGCAAATCCCGATTGACGTGGACCGTGATATTGCGGCCACTTTAAAACGGGAGCGGATCGAAGCCGCATTTATCGCGCTTCACGGTCGATATGGTGAAGACGGTGCGATCCAGGGTTTACTTGAAATCATGCAAATTCCCTATACCGGATCCAAAATCACAGCCAGCGCCATCGCCATGGATAAATCACGGTCCTATGATATTTTCAGAGCGCATCAACTGCCCACTCCCGACACCCTGATTTTAAACCGGGAAGAAGCTGATTTATCTCCAAAAAAGCGCGCGCCGTTTGATTTTCCCGTTGTCGTAAAACCCGTTTCAGAAGGCTCCAGCGTCGGGGTCTCCATCGTTAAAAATTCAGATGATTTTTCAAAGGCTCTAAAAACGGCTTTTCAGTACGGGGAGGAAATAGTCATACAACCATATATTTCCGGTATGGAAGTGCATGTGGGTATTTTGGACCAAAAAGCGATTGGTGCGATTGAAATAAAATCGAAAGGCGTTTTTTATGATTACAAGGCCAAATATGTACCAGGGATGTCAACCCATATTTACCCGGCCCCTTTGCCTGAAAAGGTTTATAAAACCGTCCTTGATCTTGCAGAAAAAACCCATAATGTAATCGGGTGCGACAGTTACAGCCGGGTCGACTTCTTGGTGGATAAAGATATGAACCCCTTTATTTTGGAAGTCAATACGCTGCCCGGTATGACAGAAACCAGCCTGATGCCTGAAATGGCCCGGGAAAACGGTCTTGATTTTGATATGCTGGTTGAAAAAATTATAGAAACGGCAAGCACTGCTTTTGGAAAACGTGATGCGTCATAAAGTCAATCGACGGCGGAAAAATGTAAAGGCCGGCAAAAAAAAGAATTCAAAACTGTTTACAACATCCCTTAAAGGTGCACTTCGTATTCTGGGTGTCAGTCTCGTCGTCGGTGCAGGTATTTTCTCATTGGGTCTTGGATTTGAGAAACTCAGCCAGTTATCGGTATTTAAGGTTCAGGAAATACGCTGGGTCGGCCTTCACCATTTAACCGACAAAAAAATGGATGAAAAATTTGATCGTCTTCTCGGCCAAAATCTGTTTAAGCTGAATATCAAAACAGTTCACGACCGGCTTCTGACCCATCAGTGGATAAAATCCGCGACGGTTAAAAAGGAATTTCCCGATACCCTGGTGGTGATTGTCGTTGAAAGGAAGCCCGCCTCGGTTGAATACGAGCATGACCCACAATTCGGGGCCCTCGTGGACTTTTCAACGGCGCCTTATTTGATTGACCAGGAAGGTGTTATCTTACAGCAAGGGGGTCCTTTTCCCCCAGGACTTCCGCGCCTGCTCAATGTAAACCCCGAATCTTACTCAGCCGCGCTCTCGATCGGCCACCTCGTCAAGGCCTACCGGGGGGCTTATATTGATTTGTCTGATCATAAAAATTTAAAAGTTTATTTTACAGACCCGGAAGACGGAAGAAAAATCGGCATACTGCATTTAGGTCAGAAACAATTGCCAGAAAAATGGCAGCAATTTTTACACATTGAGCGCGACCTGAAAAAACGGGGGTTTCCAACATGGGAGATCGACCTTCAGTTTTCCGGGAAAGCCATTGTAAAAAAGGGTGAATCCGGACTCAGCCCGGATACATTTTATTTTTAAGGGAGGACATTCTATGTCCAAGGAAGAAGAAATCTTAGTCGGTTTGGATGTGGGGACGACCAAGATCTGTGCGATCGTTGCCGAAGTGGTCGATAATAAAAAAATTGACATTATCGGTATTGGGAGCCACCCCTCAACAGGATTGAAGAAAGGCATGGTCGTCAATATCGAAAGCACAATCAATTCGATCAAACGGGCCGTCGAAGAAGCCGAATTAATGGCGGGTATTGAAATTGGTTCCGTGTTTACCGGCATTGCCGGAGGACATATCAAGGGGTTAAACAGCAGCGGAGTGGTCGCGGTCAAGGAACTGGAAGTGACCCGCGATGATATTGACCGCGTACTTGATGCGGCCAGAACACAGGCGATTCCGGGGAACCAGCAAATTCTGCATGTCTTGCCGCAAGAATTTATTATTGATCACCAGGACGGCATTAAAGAGCCGTTGGGGATGTCCGGCGTCCGGCTTGAAGTACGGGTCCATATTATTACAGGGGCTGTGACCGCCGCACAAAACATCGAAAAAAGCATTAATCGGGCCGGGCTTGACATGGCGGAAATGATTTTACAACCCATTGCCTCAGCTGAAGCCATTTTAACTTCGGAAGAAAAGGAACTGGGTGTTGCCGTCGTGGATATCGGCGGCGGCACCACAGATATCGCCACGTTTGTAGATGGGGGCATTCGACACACGGCTGTTATCCCGATCGGCGGGGCACATTTTACAAATGACATCGCCATCGGACTTCGTACTCCGCGGGCGGAAGCCGAAAAAATAAAAATCCAGTATGGCTGCGCTTCGGTTGATTTGCTGGAGGGCAATGAACAAATTGAAGTCCCCAGCGTCGGAGGCCGGCCGCCCCGCCAGCTTTCCCGCCAGCTTTTAGCGGAAATCATTGAGCCGCGCGCGGAAGAAATCTTTGCCCTGGTGGCGCAGGAAATTGAAAAAATGGGAGACGAAGACCGTATCGCGTCAGGTGTCGTCTTAACCGGGGGCAGCGCGTCTTTTAATGGCCTGATCGAAGTTGCAGAGCGGGTCTTGGGCCTGCCCGTCCGGGTCGGGGTTCCAACGGATGTCGGGGGATTGGTCGATGTGGTCAGCGGTCCACAATACGCGACAGGTGTGGGGCTTGCCCTCTATGCTTTTCGAAACAAGAAGAAAAAAGAAATCCATCGAAACGGGAAACAAAGCATGTTTCAAAAAATGAAAACCTGGGTCAAAGGCTTTTTTTAAACCAGGATCAAGTTTGTCTATTTTTAATCAGGAGAGCGGGGGTCTCTCCTTCCAATAAGGAGGTCATATGTTTCTATTTGACGAGGAGGAACAAAATTCAAGAGCGGCCAGAATCAAGGTCATCGGCGTTGGAGGCGGCGGATGTAACGCGATCAATAACATGATTCTTTCCGAAGTCGTCGGAGTGGATTTTATTGCAGCCAATACCGATATACAGGCTTTGAACCTTTCTAAATCGCCACAAAAAATACAACTCGGCGTCAAGCTGACCCGTGGATTGGGTGCAGGTGGAAGACCTCAGATCGGCCGGGAGGCCGCACTTGAATCCATTGATCTGGTCCGGGAAATGCTGACCGATGTCGACATGGTTTTTGTCACTTCGGGCATGGGTGGCGGAACAGGGACAGGCGCAGCGCCGGTAATTGCCAATATCGCCAAGGAAATGGGGATATTAACCGTTGGCGTTGTCACCAAGCCTTTTGAATTTGAGGGCCCAAGAAGAATTCGGCAGGCCGAAGACGGTTTGAAAGAGCTTAAAAAAGGATGCCATTCCGTTATTATTATTCCTAATCAGCGTCTGCTCGATGTGGTTGAAAAAGGGACACCACTTGTTGAATCCTTTTTAGTCATTGACGATGTACTCAGACAGGCGGTGCAAGGCATTTCGGACCTGATCACCACTCCTGGTTTGATGAATGTGGATTTTGCTGATGTTCGTGCGGTCATGTCCCACATGGGCCGTTCCGTCATGGGGATGGGAATCGCAAAGGGAGAAAACCGTGCAATGGAAGCCGCACGCATGGCGATTTCCAGTCCACTTTTGGAAGAAAGCTCTATCGATGGAGCCCGCGGGGTGCTTTTAAATGTGACAGGCGGCCGGGATCTTTCAATCCATGAAGTGAGCGAAGCCTCATCCATTATTCAAAAAACGGTCGATATCGAAGCGAACATTATTTTTGGTGCCGTCATTTCAGAACACATGCCCTCTGATGAGGTTCGTGTTACGGTCATTGCCACAGGCTTTGAAGATGTACCGGTGGATAAACCTGCGCCACAGGAAGCTCCCGCTGAAACCGTGGAAAAAGAGGAAAAACCGGCTCAAATCAATCAAAGTAATCGCGAAAAGGTCGCCCATCTTCGAAAGGTTTACCGTGAAGAACGACAGGATAGCACTCAGCTTGGAGAAGATTTGTGGGATATTCCGACCTTTTTGAGAAACCAGGTGGACTAATGCTGACTGAAACGCAGCACCAATCCTATCAGTGGGTCCAAAACAACGGCCAAGGCTATTTGCAGCTTCCCGCGCTGAATCACCCCAATGTTTTCCATTTATTCGGGACGAAGCTGCTCTCACCGGAAACACTGCGGGATCACTATCCGGTCATTCGCTTAAGGCAGGTTCATGGTGATCATATTCAAATGGTCAACAAAACCCAGGATCCACTACTTTTTGAGGCGATTCCCGGGGATGCGCTGATCACGTCCGACACGAATCGCTTGATTACCGTGGGCACTGCAGACTGCACCCCCATTCTGTTGCTCGACCCCATCAATAAGGTCTGTGCAGCGGTTCATGCCGGCTGGCGAGGGAACGTTTTAAATATCGTCGGGAAAACAGTCCAGAAGATGATTGTTGATTATCAGTGTGACGCGGCCAATATTTATGCCGGGATCGGACCGACCATTAAACCCTGTTGTTTTGAGGTGGGACCAGATGTCATCGACTCGGTTTTTAAAAACACCCCCTATGGGGAGTGGGTTTTTTCCCAAAAGGAAATTCAAAATGGCGCAGAGAAACAACGGCTGGACCTTGAACGGCTGAACCGCTTGCAATTAATTGATGCAGGCGTTCCGGCACATCAAATTGAAGCGGCAGGCTTATGTACGCATTGCCTGCCTAATTTATTTTATTCCTTTAGAAGAGATCAGAAAAAGATAGGGAACATGGTGAGTGGAATTATGTTACTCTAGGCCCATGAGTGCGATTGCTGATGCTCTGGATCGGGTGTCTCATGCGATTCAGCAAGCGGCGAAACGTTCTGGACGATCACCGGGTGATATCACCCTGATTGCCGCTTCAAAAACAACCACTCCCGCGCAGGTCGAATCAGCCATTAACTGGGGTATCCGTTATTTTGGAGAAAACCGTGTTCAGGAAAGCATAAAGAAATTTATTGATACCGGATTGATTAGAAAGATCGAGGGCCTTCACTTGATTGGACCGCTTCAATCGAATAAGGTGAAAAAAGCAGTTGGTGTCTTTGACGTAATCCATTCAGTCGATTCCTTAAAGCTTGGCGAAAAAATTAACCAGGCAGCCCAAAAGCTGTCCATTCAACAAAAGATATTGATTCAAGTGAATATTGGAGCGGAACAGAGCAAGCACGGTGCAAGTATCGAGGAAACACCACGCTTGGCAGCCGCGTTTCGCACGATGCCGAACCTCTCTTTGCGAGGCCTGATGGCGATTCCCCCAATGACGGAAAGTGCGGAAAAAACCAGGGCTTATTTTTCGGCCTTGCGACATTTGGGCCATGATCTGGGACTTTACCAGTTTTCAATGGGCATGTCCTCGGATTTTGAGATCGCCATTGAAGAAGGGGCCAGCTGGATCAGGGTCGGAACCGCTATTTTCGGGAGAAGAACAGATTGAAAGAACGTCAAAAAAAATCCAAACCTCAAATTGCCTTTCTTGGTGCGGGCAATATGGCCGAAGCCATTATTAAAGGACTGATCAGTGCTGAACTCTATACTCCTGAAACACTGCTCGCCTCGGATACCTCTGAAAACCGTTTAAATAAACTTCGAGAAACCTATAAAATCGAAACAACACATTCCAATCCGGAAGCAGTCCGTAAAGCCAAATGTGTCATTCTTGGGGTAAAGCCCCATGTTACAGGCGCAGTACTCGCAGAAATACGCTCAGAACTCGGAGAAAAACTTCTGATTTCGGTCGCAGCAGGGGTACCCCTTATCCGGCTGGCCGCAGGCTTGGAGCGGGAAGCACAAATTATTCGCGCTATGCCCAATGCACCATCCAAAGTCCTAACTGGAGCAACAGTGCTCGCACCCGGAAAAGGCGTGGATGAAGATCATTTAAAACGTGCCCTTTCTATTTTTAACGCGATAGGGAAAACATGGGTTTTAGAGGAAAGCCTTCTGGATGCCGTAACCGGCCTTTCAGGCAGCGGACCCGCCTTTGCTTTTATGATGATCGAAGCTCTGGCGGACGGCGGCGTCAAAGAAGGGCTGCCCCGAAAAATTGCCCTTGCCCTCGCGGCGCAAACCGTTCTTGGCTCTGCAAAAATGGTTTTGGAAACCGGGGAACACCCTGCTCAACTTAAAGATTTCGTCGCCTCTCCAGGCGGGACGACCATTTCAGGGATCCATCATCTCGAAGACGCCAATTGCCGTTCGGCCTTTATGGGCGCGGTCTCCGCCGCCGCAAAGCGTTCACGAGAATTAGGAGAAAAATAACGTTTTTTTTGTTAAAATGATTTTGTTCATCCCATCAGGAGCTGATTTATGTTTATAGCAGGGAATTTTATTTCGGCACTGGCCAATATCCTCGATATCGTTCTTGAATTTTTTACATGGGTCATTATCGCCAGAGCGATTCTCTCATGGGTTAGTCCGGACCCGTATAATCCCATTGTCCAGTTTTTAAACAAAGTGACCGAACCGGTGCTTTACCCGATTCGTCGTATTATGGGAAGTTACAACATCGGAATCGATCTTTCTCCGATGATTGCTATTTTAATGATTATCTTTTTAAAACGGTTTTTGGTGGGAACATTATTCGGGATCGCACAGCGACTCGGATAATCCAGGTCGAATGACAACATCCGGCCTTTTTCATCAATGATAAAAAGTGAGGGATACCATGAAATTAACACCCCTTGAAATTAGACAAATATCTTTTAAAAAATCTTTTAGAGGGTACTCCACTTTAGAAGTGGATACCTTTATTGAAGGCTTGGCCGACGATTTGGAAAAATTGCTCCGGCAGCATTCCGATTTTAAAGAACAACTGGAACATCAGGCCAAGACAATCAGTGAGCTTGAAAAAACGGAAGGGGCATTAACAGAAACCCTTTTAATGGCCCAAAAAGCCATGGAGAATGTCAAAAATAACGCACAGGAAGAAGGAAAACTGATTATTCGTCAGGCGGAGGTTCGTGCTGAAGAAATTACCAGCGAAGCGGTAAGAAGAGAAACCCAGCTTCAAGGGGAAATTATGAACCTTCAACGTGCTAAAGGCTTTTTAGTAGAAAAAATACGGAATATGATCCAAAGCCTGGAACGGGATCTTGAATGGGACGGCAAGGAGTCTCCAGATGAAGTTTCAGACCGGCAAAACAATATTAATATTTAGGGCATTGACAGTCTCTTCATATCATGCTGACAGCTTGTATTCCTCACACTGGAATTTTTTGGCTGATAAAACAATTCTCCATTAGAAATAATACGTATCGTCCATATACCGCTAAATGTTAAGTTGAATTTTCTTAATCTGCTTTTTTCAAACGTCAACTCACTCAATTTGATACGCACTATAGACTTTGCCAGCGCCGTCAGCACAGATTTTATCTCAATTTTTCGAGGGTTCAAATATCAGCATCAATAGGCTTGAAAGAAAAATATTTCGTAAAAAATGAGGTAGATTTAAATCAATGACTTCATTGCTATTTAAGAACACCATGATTTAGGATTTTAATCCTGCACCCCTTTAATATAAAGGGTGAATTCAATGTAAGGCCATGAAAAAAAACCGATATATCCGGACAAAACATCGTCAAAAATTTTCCCGGCTCATGGTCTTTATCTTTGGTGTTTCCCTTTTTATATTTTTGCTCAACAATGGCTTGAAAGCATCTGAAGATGATCCTTTTGCAAACACCCCACTCCGCCTTAATGACGATTTGTTAACATTTCAAGGATTTCATCCAACGTTTAATCATGAAGAAGACAGGAAATACATTACGCGTTTTGAAAACGGCATCACTGTTACTTATACCTTGAATCTAGACATTCAAAACCGGATCAAGGCCTACCTAAAACGCTTTAAAGTCCCTTATAGTGCTTTTGTGGCTATTTCCCCAAAAACAGGGAAAATTATTGCTCTTGTTGATTATTCATCCAAAGAGCCTGACCGCTCCAGCCTCTCCTATAAATCCTCTTACCCTGCTGCATCTATTTTTAAATTAATTACTGCGGCGGCGGCGATTGAAGAAAAAAATATTTCACCCGACCTTAGTATTTCTTATCGTGGTAAATTTAACCGCCTCAAACCGGCGCTTTGGAAAAACCATCCCACCAAAGATCAGCTTAAAATGACTTTTTCTGA
>CALZIJ010000084.1:10279-14197 GCA_945787655.1 Nitrospiria bacterium
TAAAATGACTTTTTCTGATGCTTTTGCTGAATCCAACAATGTGGTTTTTGCCAAAATAGCGCACCGATGGCTTGATCTCCCCACTTTAATTGAATATGGAGAACGTTTTTATTTTAATCAAATCATTCCATTCGAACGTTCTATTGAAACAAGTCCCATGGATATCCCCCCCACCGAAGGCGGACTTGAAAGATCCGCCGCTGGATTTGGAAAAGTTGGACTCTCCCCCATACATGCGGCCCTCATTGGAACGTCTATTGCGAATAATGGCGATATGATTCAACCCTGCATGATCGAGTCTGTTAGTGACAAGGATGGCCGTATTTTATACGAATGCACACCCAGAATATTAACTCACTCCATATCTGAAAATACCGCAGAAGTGATTCGTGGCATGATGCTTAATACGGTCGAAAATGGAACGGTTAAAGATATCTTTCAGAAACGTCATTTAGATAGAAGTATCAGGAATATTAAAATAGGGGGAAAAACAGGATCCCTGCGTGGGAAAAACCCACCCGGCAGGTATACTTGGTTTATCGGTTTGGCTCCCTTAGATGACCCTGAGATTGTAGTTGCCGCGATGATCGTCAATGACCCTGTTTGGCATATTTTAGCCCCACAATTGGCTAAAGAAGGGTTCGCTGCATATTTTGAGACTGTTCAAAATTAAATCCTAATCCAGGCGATCATTCCAAGCCCTCGGTTTTAGGAGTTTTTCCGGCGCATCATGAACCTGTAACTTTACCTTGGGCGGCTTCAAATGCTTTGGTTCCAACCATGTTTGCAAGCGATAACTGGTTTGCAAATCGTGTAAAGGAATATTGACTTCAGAGGCTTCGAATATAAACCCTATTTCAGTTGTCTCATTCGGTTTAATCGTAACAATCTGTGCCTGGATGTCCATATGCGGATGCCATGCCAATACATAATAAGTTCCGGGAGGGACTTCAGTAATTTCAAAATTACCCGATTCATCCGTCACTGCGTAATAAGGATTTCCCACAGCCATTCCCCACGACTGCATATAATCATGGACACCACACTGTGTTCTAAAAATATAATGGCCCGGCCGGAATTTTATCTTTTTTTCTACATTCGCTTTAACGGGTACCGGTTTATTAAACATCTGAAATGTATATTTATCATTCAGTGAATATCCTTGAATATCATGGATCACCGGGTCATTGCTTGCGATTGTCACTGGATGTCTATTTCGAACAGGGGTAACAAATGGCCTTATCTGACAATCTTCCAGCCATATTATGGGATTTAAATTAAAAGGCTTTCCTTTTTTTATTCCAACGATGGCAATAATGACGTCCTGAAATTCCCCTTCTTTAGAGGCCTTAAATTCATATAACAGTCGATTTCCTTCCCCATCTGAAATATTACTGCAAAAATCAATATTTGGAGAAAAAACCAAATGATAAACGCGGGCGGGAGGTTTATCTCCATTTAAATATGTTTTTCCTTTTAAGGCACCGCCATTTTTTACAACAGCTTCCTCATAGGCCCATATGTTTGGAGTGGATATCAATAATATTAACAAGAATAACTTGTATATGTGCTTTCCAAACATCTCCGTACTCCAGTAGTTCATTAATTTCAGTTAAATGGATTCACTCTCATGTATCTCATAAGAATGCCTTTTATACTTTAAGACGCTAATCGTCTATTATCAAACGATCGTCTCCTTCTTTTAACAAGTGTTCCTCCGGGATAGCCGTGTCCATTCTAAACCTTGTTTGAGATTCATAGAGCGGACGCTTTACAAGGCTTGCATCAAATTCAAAATTCAGGCGAGTACTCCCATTTTCAGGAACAACTACCCTTTTTTCATATATCTTATAGTGGGGATGCCAGATACTGACTATGTATTCTCCGGGCAAGACCTGATCAATCTCATATGTCCCATCTTTTGAAGACAATGCATAATACGGATTATCCACAACAAACCCCCAACTTTGCATAAACTCATGCATTCCGCAAATCATCTGGGATATTCTTTTTCCCCTGTCAAAATGAAGACCACCGCCCCTTGGATGATTAGAAACTGGAAGTGGCGTATTGAGTATAATGTTTCCTCTTTCATTTTGAAACACCTGAATATTGTGGACAATAGGATCTTGATTGATTATAGAAATAGGCTGGTGGTTTTCCAATATCGCCACATTGGGGTGTTCATGGTGCATTTGGCCGTTTTCATCCATTGTAAATTGCTCTTTTGCTGCAACATCAGCAGGATGAAACATGCAATCAACTGCCACAAACTCTTTCTGAATCAGTGGAAACGGCTTCCCTTTAGTAATATTTTGGATTGAAATAACGGCATTCCATAGGCCCCCATTTTCTCCTACGATAAAATCCTTAAGTAAAACATGTCCTTTCCCATTTGAAATCTTTTTACAAAAAGTGCCAAACGGATATATAGAAAGTGAAAATATACGAGGTTTAGGAATATCGCCCTTTAATGTGATTCTCCCGACTATTTTTCCTGCCCTGCTGACATCAACTTCTTCATACGCCAGGGATTTTCCCTTCAATAATAAAAAAAATGAGATGAAAAACAGTACCAAAAAGAAGTTTTTTATAGTTTTGACTTCTTGTAAATTCATCTTTTATGATCCCAAGCCACTTAATCTGATAGCCAAGATATAAAAAATAAAGGGGATGAGTCAAGTCATGATAAAGAGCAAACCCCTATAAATACAGTCTATAGCTTGTTATATGGATAGGAATCATTAAATTTGTGAACATAGACATCTCTTGATTCTTAATCCAAAAAAATTCTTTCATCCCCTTCTTTTAGAAGACTTTCTTCCGGAGTGGCAGTATCTACCCTAAAAGTCGTCTGTGCTTCATAAGTGGGGATTGTTATTTTGTTCCCGTCAAAAGCATAATTTAACTTTGTTGTTTTTCCTGCTTTTACTGTCACTTTTTTTTCAAGCACCTTGTAGTGTGGATGCCAAATATTAACAATATATTTTCCAGGTAATAATCCATCAATGCGATATGAGCCATCTTTTTCCGTCTTGGCATAGTATGGATTATCAACAACAAAACCCCAGCTTTGCATAAATTCGTGCATACCGCAGATCATCTGGGAAATTCGCTTTCCCTTTCTATAATGGAGTACCCCGCCTCGCGGCTTGTCTGATATGGGTAAGGGGGAATTTAAAATAATATTTCCTCTTTCATTCTGAAACACCTGAATATTATGAACCACAGGATCTCGATTAATCATATTCATGCGTTGATGGTTATGAATAATTGCCACATTAGGGTGTTCATGGCGCATTTGCCCATCTTCATCCACAGAAAACATTTCATTGTCTGCAACATCTGTCGGATGAAACATGCAATCCACCGCAACAAAATCAGCCACTGTTGGCCGATAAGGTTTCCCTTTATCCACGTTTTTAACAGCAACGACGGCTTCCCAGAGCCCTTTATCTTTATCGACTATAAAATCTTTTAAACGGACATAACCATTTCCATCAGATATTTTCTTGCAAAACGGACCGAATGGATAATTGACCAATGCAAAAACCCTGGGTTCTGGGCGTTTTCCTTTCAAAGTTATTTTTCCCGCTATCGACCCAGCATTGACAACATCTACTTCTTCATATGCCAAGGCACCTGGAATCTTGAAGATCCCAAACGATAATAAAAAGATCATGCCTAGCCAAAATATTTTTTTATTTTTCATTTGTTCACTCCTAATATTCAGAAAATAAATTGGGGCAAGGGGTAAAACTCCATTCACCCTTGCCCCAAACTTATTGCTCTATATTACCTGATTGAATACTTATTTTTCAATCATGGAGACGGGTCCCGGTGCTTCATCGTCCAAACCGGATAGCGCCCCCGGTGTGCCTTTCTTCGGCACTTCCGCGGTTCTACCGCCAATCCCGC
>CALZIJ010000085.1 GCA_945787655.1 Nitrospiria bacterium
CACGGAAGCTTTAAGCCATTATTCATGTGCGGAGGAAGAACCCTTGATGCTGTCCATCGGTCGGTGGAAATTAAAAGAAGCCTGTCTTCAGATAAAATCCTGGCAGATGAAACTGCTTTCCGTTCAACGACTTTCCCTGCATATTGGTCTACAGTTTTTTTTGCAATCCAATATTGTCCAACAGGTTGGGCAGATTGTTTCAGAGTGTTGTCTTGATGCGCGGTTAATCGAATTTGACTTAACCGAAGAAATGATATTTAACCGTTTTGATGAATCACTTAAAAAAATGAAGCTCCTCTCTGCCTTTGGCATCCGGTTTTCCATCGATAACTTTGCTTGTGGCCGGTCTTCAATCAGCGCACTTTCCAAGCTCCCGGTCCATTACATCAAGATCAATGAACAACATGTCCGCGGACTGGATAAAAATGCAGAAAATACTGAAATCGTGCAAACGGTGATTGCCATTGCAAAACATCTGAAATTTCAGGTAATGGCCAAAGGAGTCGAAACAAAAGCCCAGTTTGAAGTACTGAAAGATATGGGGTGCCTTGCTTTTCAAGGCCCTCTCTTCGGTCAACCGATGTTCGCTTCTAAAGTCCCCGAATTTTTAGGACGCAGAGGCCGTTCCCTTCAAGATTAAGCCTGAATTGTCGGGCTGAAATCACCTGTTTTTTCCCCAGTTATTAAAACGTCTTTTTAGTCAGGCTTTTGAGAGGGCTGAGAGCGCAGTATGTTATAATTATCAAAGATTTCATTTCTCCTCAGGCGCTCAATATGCAAAAAGTATTCATTGCCAGTGCCGTACGTACCCCAATAGCCCGTTTTCAGGGCGGCCTGATTTCTGAATCAGCAACCCGGTTAGGCAGTATTGTGATCAGGGAGGCGGTACAGCGTGCAGGAATTTCTCCGAATCAAGTCGATGAAGTGTACATGGGTAACGTCCTTTCCGCCGGGCTGGGGCAAGCGCCGGCTCGCCAGGCGGCATTGGGGGCAGGACTTTCAGAGCACACCCCGTGCACGACTTTGAACAAGGTGTGCGGCTCCGGATTAAAAACGGTGATGGCGGCGGCGCAAGACATCGCATTGGGTGATTCCGATATTGTGGTTGCGGGCGGCATGGAAAGTATGAGCCATGCCCCCTATCTTCTGGATCGGGCAAGATCAGGGTATCGCTTAGGTCACGGCAAACTGATAGACAGCCTCATTCATGATGGCTTATGGGACGTCTATAACGATTTTCATATGGGCATCGCGGCGGAGCAATGTGCCCAAAAATACAAGCTTTCCAGAAACGAGCTGGATGATTTTGCCATCGAGAGCTATCAACGGGCCCAAACCGCGCAAAAACAGGGTGGTTTTAAGCGGGAAATTGTTCCTGTTTCCCTGCATTCGAAAACCAGCACACAGGACTTCATTGAAGATGAAGAGCCGGGCCGGGTTGATTTTGATCATTTACGGCAACTTAAACCGGCGTTCACGCCGGATGGTATCATCACGGCCGGTAATGCTTCCCCATTAAGTGACGGCGCATCCGCACTGGTACTCATGTCTGAAAAAGCGGCGAAAAAATATAAAAGTTCTATTTTAGCAGAAATTAAAGGGTATACCGCGACTGCAACTCAACCGGCCCTTTTTACGACGGCCCCTGCCGAGGCCATCGCCACGCTTTTGAAAAAAACCGGGACCACCTTTTCCAAGATTGATTGTTTTGAAATTAATGAAGCCTTTGCGGCTTCATCCATTGCAGTAATGCGGGAATTAGGCCTTCGCTCCGAATACATTAATATGCGCGGCGGAGCCATTGCCCTCGGCCACCCCATTGGCGCCAGCGGAAGCCGCATCTTGACAACACTGGTCCATCTTTTAGAAGATCATCAGTTTGATCGAGGGATTGCATCCCTTTGTATCGGCGGGGGCGAGGCGCTTGCCCTCTTAATTGAACGAACATAATGATTGTAGGAGATGGAATGGATTGGAATATGATTGGGGTCTTGGGCGTGGGGCAAATGGGCCGGGGGATCGTCCAAACGGTGGCCTCATCGGGTCTGCACGTTATGATGTATGATCTCGACCCACATGTGCTTGAAGACGCTCAGGAGCGAATTACAGAGAACTTGAACAAGGCAGTCAAAAAAGAAAAGCTGACGGAATGGGTCCGGGAAAAGACACTTAAAAATATTAAAGCCACAGGAAAATTCGAAGATTTGGCCTTATGTCCCCTGGTGATTGAAGCCGTCCCGGAAAAGGAAGAAATTAAGCTGGAAGTTTTCGAAGGTCTCGATGAAATCTGCCCGAAAGAAACGATTTTTGCAAGTAATACCTCCTCGCTGCCCATTACGCGCATGGCATCCGGGACAGACCGGCCGGAGCAATTCATCGGCTTGCACTTTATGAATCCGGTGCCTCAGATGCCGCTGGTGGAAGTGACCCGCGGCTGGCAAACCTCGGATGACACCTTTAATAAAATCGAACAATTTGTCAAAAAACTCGGTAAAACCATGGTGGTGTCCAAAGATTACCCCGGGTTTATTGTCAATCGGATTTTAATGCCGATGATCAATGAGGCGATTTTTGCCCTGATTGAAGGGGTGGGTACGGTAGAGGACATTGATGCCGCAATGAAGCTCGGCGGCGGACTTCCCATGGGCCCATTCGCGCTGGCCGACATGATTGGCCTGGATGTCTGCCTCGATGTCATGGAAATCATCCACAGTGAATTCGGCGACAGCAAGTATCGTCCCGCGCCGCTGCTTAGAAAATATGTCGAAGCCGACATGCTCGGGCAAAAGACAGGCAGAGGATTTTACACCTACGAAACGAAATAGGAGATTTCTTTTAAAGTGGATTTCAGTCTCTCCGAAGAACAGGATATGGTGGTGCAGACCGTTCGGGCCTTTGCCGAAAAAGAAGTCAACCCGGTCGCCTCCAAAATGGATCATGCCTGCGAATACCCCAAAGCACTGGTCCAAAAACTGGGAGAAATGGGATTGATGGGGGCCTTCATCCCGATGGAGTCGGGCGGCTCCGGCATGGATCTGGTCACCTATGTGCTGGCGATGGAGGAGATTTCAAAAGCCTGGGCCTCGCTCGGCGTCATCATGACGGTCAACAATTCCCTGGTGTGCGACCCGATCCACCGTTACGGGAATGCCGAACAGCACGAAAAATATCTCAAACCCCTTGCGCAAGGAAAAAAACTGGGCTGTTATGCCCTCACCGAACCTGCCGCCGGGTCTGACCCCGGTGCGATGATGACCCGTGCGACGGCGGACGGAGATGATTTTGTCCTAAACGGGACGAAGCGTTTTATCACCAACGGCAGCCATGCGGATATTGCCCTCGTGTATGCCGTAACCGATCCGGCATTGGGGAAAAAGGGCATCTCCGCCTTCATTGTTGAAACGGCGACGCCCGGATTCATCGTTGAAAAAGTGGAAGAAAAACTGGGTCTGCATGGCTCGGATACGGCGGAGCTGGTGTTTCAGGACTGCCGCGTGCCGAAAACAAACCTGCTCGGCGAATTGAACGAGGGCTTTAAAATCGCCCTGGCGACGCTCGATGGCGGACGCATCGGCATTGCGGCGCAGTCACTCGGTATTGCCCAGGCCTGTTTGGAAGCTTCAATCAATTATGCAAAAGCGCGGGAGCAATTCGGAAAGTCTATTGCCCAATTTCAGGCAATACAGTTTATGCTGGCCGATATGAAAACAGAACTTTCCGCCGCGCGTCTGCTGACTTTTCGCGCGGCCGCGCTGCGGCAGGCAGGCGAAGCGGCTTCCATGGCGGCATCACAAGCCAAACTCTACGCCTCGGAAATGTGTAACCGCGCGGCCTACAAAGCCGTTCAAATTTTTGGCGGTTATGGGTACATGAAGGAATTTCCCGTCGAGCGATACTATCGGGACGCGCGCGTCACAACGCTTTACGAAGGCACCTCGGAAATTCAGCGCATGGTGATTGCGAGGGATTTACTTAAAGACGCGTGAGGACACCTCATGAAGAAAAAAAAGCCCCAACGCAAGGCCGCATTCACCAATCTTTCAGGAACGAAAATCAAAGCGCTGTACAGCGATCCCCCCAAGCGAAAACCCGGTAAACCCGGCCGGTATCCTTACACCCGTGGCGTGTATCCGACGATGTACCGGGGGCAATTGTGGACGATGCGGCAGTTTTCCGGTTTTGGCTCAGCGAAAGACACGAATACACGCTTTCATTATTTGCTCAAAAACGGGCAGACGGGGCTTTCCGTGGCATTCGATATGCCGACGCTCATGGGCTACGACTCCGACCATCCCAAGTCTTTGGGCGAGGTTGGCAAGTGCGGCGTCGCCATTGATTCGATTGAAGACATGGCCCGGCTTTTTGATCACATCCCGCTGCATCAGGTCAGCACCTCAATGACGATCAACGGCCCCGCCATTGTCTTGTTTGCGATGTACCTGGTGGTCGCGGAGCGGCAGGGCGTCGCCTTCAATCAACTCCGGGGCACGCTTCAAAACGACATTCTCAAGGAATTTATCGCGCAAAAGGAATGGATTGTGCCGCCTGCGCCTTCGCTTTCACTCATCAATGACACCATCCGTTTTTGCGTCGAGGAAGCGCCGCTGTTTCATCCCGTCAGCATCAGCGGCTACCACATTCGGGAAGCCGGATCGACCGCCATTCAGGAATTGGCGTTTACGCTTTTTGACGGACTGACTTATGTGGAAAGCGCGATTAAATCCGGACTGGATGTCGATGATTTCGCGCCGCGCCTGTCGTTCTTTTTTAACGCCCACAATGATTTTTTTGAAGAAATCGCCAAGTACCGCGCGGCCCGCCGGTTGTGGGCGACAGAGATGAAGAAGCGCTTTCGGCCCAAAAATCCCAAGTCCCTGCTCATGCGCTTTCATACACAGACGGCGGGCTGCTCCCTCACCGCGCAACAGCCCTACAACAACATCGCCCGCGTCACGCTTCAGGCCCTGGCCGCGGTTTTGGGCGGCACGCAGTCACTGCACACGAATTCGATGGATGAAACCCTCGCCCTGCCGTCCGAGGAGGCGGTTTCCATCGCGTTGCGCACCCAGCAGATCATCGCCCACGAAACGGGGGTGGCGGACACGGTCGATCCGCTCGGCGGCTCGTATTATGTGGAGGCGATGACGGAGGTGATGGAAAAAGAGGCCAAAGAGTATTTCGATCAACTTGAAGCGATGGGCGGCATGACGGCGGCCATTGAAAAGGGGTTTCCGCAGTCCGAAATCCACCGCGCCGCCGTGAAATACCAGCAGGAAATCGACAGCAAAGAGCGCATCATCGTCGGCGTGAACGATTTTATCGAAAAAGAAGACCGGCCCGTCGAAATTCTCAAGGTCTCAAAATCGGTTGAAAAACGGCAGGTCGCCCGCCTCAAAACATTCAAACAAAACCGCAATACAAAAAAACTCACCCAAAGCCTCAAACGGCTTACAAAGGGGGCCGAGGAAAAAACCTTCCTCATGCCGCTGGTGCTGGACGCCGTGCGCGCGGGCGGCACGGTCGGTGAAATCACGGCCGTTTTCAAAGATGTCTTTGGGGAATACCGGGAAAAGACGGTGTTTTAGGGGGTTTTGAGCTTTCTTTTTGCATGCTAAATAGAGTATATCTTAAATAAAGTATGTGGGAGATTTATGAGCATAGGCGGGTCGAGAAGCAGTTGGATGTCGTTCCGATTGATATCCTTAAACGTTATGAAAAGTGGAAGGATATCGTCGGGATTGCAGGGCCGCAGGCATTGCGAAGGATCAAAGGATTTCATGATGAGGTGCTTCGGGGTGAATGGAAAGGTTTTAGGTCCTCGCGTTTGAATTTTCAATATCGCGTTATTTACAAAGTTGAAAAAAGCAAAGTCATGGTGCAAGTGGTTCATGTTTCGCCGCATGACTATCGGAGAAAATAATATGAAAAATTACCGAAAGGCCCAAAAAAAAGTCGATGTTTCCGTGGGTGAGTCGGTTCGGATTTTACGGGAGTTGCAGGAAATGAGTCAAAATGAGTTGGCACACATTACGGGTATTCCCCAGTCCACGATTTCGGCCATTGAAAACGACCGGGTGAAATTAGGCATTGAGCGCGCGAAGGTCTTTGCCCGCGCGCTGAAATGCCATCCCGCAGTGCTGGTGTTTCCGGGTTGGGATGTTGAAGCGGAATCTGCGGCGTAGGGGAAGATGCAAGTGATTTGAAGTAGTGACCCCTCTTTGAGAAAACTGAATTTATCATTGAGAAGTACATATTTGAGTAAGCCAATTATTTTTTGAAATGAAGCGGAAAAAAGTGAAATTACCTCGTGGGCGGCCGTGCTTTTAAAATTTGGTAAGTATTCTCTGGATGGTTTCGAGGCAGTCTACTTCCACTCCTCCCTTGACACTTCACAAATTCACCCGTTATCCTTCGGCTATCGATCCCGAAAAAAAGGAGTTGCCATGTCGAAAAATCGACCGACTGAAAAACAGTTTTCGTTGATTCGTCTTTTTATTGCCCTGGCCTGGGCCGACGGCGAGATCAGCAATGATGAAATGAACTACTTGAAAGACTTCTTTTTCAAGCTGGATCTCACCGGGGAAGACTGGGCCAAAATCGAGATGTACCTCGAAGAGCCGGTCCTGCCCTCGGAAGCGGAATCCCTGATTCAGGATTTTGTCACGCGGTTGAGCGGGACGAGAGAACGGGAGGAAGTGATTGAATTTTTGCAGGGACTGGTGTCGGCCGACGGCGTCGTGGAACCTGCGGAGAAAGCCTTTTTGGAACGCTGTACAGCCATTTTGCGGGAAACCGGATCGGCGTCAGCGCTCATCGGGCGGATTCGCGGATTGTTTCAGGAAGCGGTCTTAAAACCTGCAGCTTCCACAAAACGAGAAGA
Organism: Nitrospiria bacterium; assembly: GCA_945787655.1. Lineage (GTDB taxonomy): Bacteria > Nitrospirota > Nitrospiria > SBBL01 > JAADHI01 > JAADHI01. The sequence continues at coordinate 6,881 of CALZIJ010000085.1, forward strand.
GGAACTGGAAGATTTTTTAAACAACCGGGTGCTGTTTAACGTGCGCCGGAAGATGGAACGGGAAAAGTTGAACATCGAGGCCGATCCGGAGGCTTTGGCCTATGCCGCGCTTTTTGGCGGATTGTTGGGCCATGTGGCCGCCGTGCATGACGGCATTTCAGCGGAAGAGATGGCCGTGTTGCGGCGGCATTTGCAAGAGACGGCCGGTTTTGATGCGGAGGCGGTGGAAGTGGTGGCGTCCGTAGTCGAGGAATCCGCCCAACGCGGACTGGATGTCTTTCGCATGACGCGGACATTTTACGAACGCAGCAACAAAAAACAGCGCGAGCAGCTGGTGGACTGTCTTTTTGATATAGCCGGAGCGGACGATGACCTGGCTTTTGCGGAGGTTGAGGCGGCGCGTGACATCGCCTATGGCCTGAAGTTTTCACATCGGGAATTTATCGATGCGAAGCTGCGCTACAAAGCGCGCTCAAAAACGGCCTGAATTTAACGTGTTACTTGGGCACCATCTTTAAAATCTTACCTTTATAATCAACGACATACAGTTCCCCCTCTTCGTCTTCGCCGAAAGCGCTGATCAGGCGGCCGGTTTCAAGCAGAAGGGCTTGTTCGGTTACTTTTTTGCCTTTGTGCCGCAGCATCCAGATCCGGCCGCTGCCAAAATCTCCGTAAAGATAGGCGCCGACCAAGGATGGGATCGCGCTGCCCCGATACACATAACCCCCGATCACGGTTGTGCCTTCCGAGCGCGGATAATCAATAAGCGGCGCGGTATAACGACTGGGGTCGCAGGGCAGAAACAGACCCGGTGTGCAAATCTTTCCCTCCATGACATTCCATCCGTAGTTGCGGCCTCTTCGGACGAGGTTGATTTCTTCCCGGCGGTTTTGTCCCACATCGCCCAGATACAAATCTCCTGTTTTTGAGTCAAATGAAAATCGCCAGGGGTTTCTTAGCCCATAGGCCCAAATTTCAGGCGCGACCTTGCGTTGTCTTCGAAAAGGGTTGTCTTTGGGAATGCCGTAGGCTTTGTCTTTTGTTTTTTTGTCCACATCGATTCTCAGCAGGCTGCCGAGCAATGTGGAGGTATTTTGCCCGTTTCCTTCGGGATCGTTCCCTGCGCCGCCGTCCCCCATCCCAATATAAAGTTTCTTATCCGGTCCAAAAGCAATTTGACCCCCGTTGTGGTTGCTGAAGGGCTGCGGAATTTCCATCAGGATTTTTTCACTTTTCGGGTCGGCTGTTTTAAAATCGTCCGAGGCGGAGAATTCGGAAATGAAGGTTTTCAAGCGGGGTTTAAATGCCGTGTAATTCAGAAAAAAACGGCGATTCTTGGAAAAATCAGGATGGAAGGCCAAGCCCAAAAGCCCAGTCTCTCCACCAGCGTCCACACGGTCACGGATATCCAAAAACAGCTGTTTGGATACAGATCCGTTTTTTAAAACCTTGATCTTCCCGGCCTGCTCGACGATAAAGAGGCGGCCGCTGCCATCATTGGCATGCACGAGCGCCACAGGCTGATGGAGGTTTCTGACTACCTCCTGAAGGGTAATTGGAGGGCTTTGTGTGTTGTGTTTTTCGGAGGAAGAGGGCGATAAAGCGAATGTATTTTTCCCCGCACTCAGCAAGACTGCTAGGGCAAGGACAGGCAAAGCCGCTTTTTGATAACGCTTGATGAAATTTTCCATAGTGATTCGCTCAGGGTAGTGAATCCCGGTCTGCTTTGTCAATTGCCGATGGTCAGGATATAAAATTCTTAGAACGTTTTTTCAAAGGCGGGTATAGGAACATTCTTTGTCCGAATATTAAAGGTTATTTGTGGTTATTCAGAAAAAATATAACGCCGCAAATAACCGGCGCATTACGAGCGCGAGCAAGTAGTGCGTCCGAGTTGATTTGCCTTGTTAGGTTTCATTAGTGAAGAGTTATAACTCTTAGTGCGTTCTTATTAGGCATATATTCCAGGGCCGCTGTCATTCTCGTAGGATAGCCCTCCTCGCGCTCAAGTTCCAGCATGATATTAAATTTCACAACATCATGATCTTCAAGATACACAAGGTTGTAAATATAACTATTCGACACCTTTTGTTTAATGAGGCACTCAATTCGAGTGCGATCAGCCTCTGCAAGCCCGGCCTTCTTCATCTTCCCTGGCTTTTCACTCATAAGATAGCCATGCTTTGCATCATCTAAAATCACATCCAGCTCTTCAAGAGGCCGGGTGTTGCTCGTAATAGAATTGAGCGCAATCTCAATATCGGTTGTATCAATGTAGAACGCTGGGCGCTCAATTTTATAAGAAAGAAAAATGCTGAAGTAGTAATCCTGGAGACTGGCAACTCTATATCCAGATTGCTTAAAATTGTAGAACGTGATGTTTATATTCTCCGCGTTTAATCTATCATCCTCGTGAGCCATGATAATAGTTCTTCCCTTCTTGAGAAGGAATCCAGACATCGTTGTTGAGGCGTATATTTTAGCGCGAGATTGGAAGGTTGTCGGTATGTATCCCAAATATGGAGCATAAGAAATGAGTCCGCTGCTTATTTCCTCTCTTGCTGCACTAGAAAGATTATTGATGTACACGCCGTAAATTAGCGTGGAATGCTTAAAGGTGAATGATCGTGATGAGGTGGTAGGGTTTTAGTGGACACTTTCTTAAGATTGAATTATCAATCATTCAGGAGGTGTTCAATGAGTAAGAAGCAAAGACGGAATCACACAA
>CALZIJ010000086.1 GCA_945787655.1 Nitrospiria bacterium
TGAAGCTGACACCGCTTCGCGGCTACGCCCTATTTCACTTGCTGTCACAACGTCGTTGTGCCCTCAAGCTGAAAAGGGTGCAGCTTACCTCAACCCGTTGTACCTGTTCACGTGTTTTTGTTTCTTGGGTTTTTACAGGGCTTGTTTTTGAAACAGGCGCGCCCCTGATATTCTGGTTTGGGTTTTCTTTTTTTTCGTGTGGGGCAGGGTGTGGGGCGTGGTGATGATTCCGTTTTGTGATTTTAGGCTTTCAAAAAATATTCATCCGGTGTAGTATTTTTGCATCTGTCCCAAGTCACAACGGGGCTTATGTTCGGGGTTCAAGCCTGGGCCGTGCGTCCGGGTGTATCGTTTAAATTAAGCAAAAGCAGTCTTTCAGTGTCCAACACATCGCTTAACACCGACCGCGAAAAGACGCGTTTCGGTTTTATTGTTTCTCGTGGGGCGGCCAGGTTAGCTTGTTCGTTATGCGAAGAATAAAAATACTTACTACATATGATATGAGTTAGTTTGGTCGTGAAAATAATTATTGGAAAGATATCAATATTATTTCTAGGAATTGCCATTGGGTGGTTATGTTCATGGGTATATTCATATTTTCCATCACACAATGAATCAAATCTTGATGTTAACCTCGATGATATATTTAAATTTTCAAATACTATAATCGAAAGTCATAATTATTCATGTGAAGGAGATGATAATAGAATCGTTGGGGCTGTCTTAGGAAGCATCTTTCAATCCAACATCGATAACACTAGAAATACTGTATCCTTAGATTGTTTTGAGAATAAGTGCGGTCTAATATTTAACTACTGTAAACCCTGGCAATCTCAGGAGTGCGGGAGCAGAATACTAAGGTTTGACTTAAATAATGATGATGAAATTATTCCTGAATCATTTGTTTGTATAGATTTACCGTAATCGCATAACAAGCGCCATTAACTCGGACAATTTTCCGTGGCGTTTTTTGTGTGCCTGTCGCTACGCTAGCACACAAAAACCACCGCTCCAAATCGCCGGTTATGGCGGACGTTCAGCCGCGCTCCGCGAGGCTGAACGGGTTGCGGTAAGCTGTTGGTCCGGTGCCGCTCCGCGCCGCCGAACCATCGCTGAAGCGGACACCGCTTCGCGGCTTGCGCGCCTTGAAATACGCTGTGATCACCGTTCCTTTGAGCCCTTCACTGTAAAACCGTAAATATAAAGCCTTATCAAGCCTAATCTTTATATGAATCGATTCTGGAAATATTTTAATATTGGGTATTTCATATAGGGATGAATGGCTACATATATTTCAATATTCTGGTTTTTTTACCGAAGCCCAACAAATAAAAAAAATTCTCTTTGAAATGGCCTGAAGACGATTTTTTTATGGGATATCCCTTGACTTAGGAAATGAGATCTCCTATAAAGCGGGGGAGGGATTTATTCTAAGGAGGTGTTCTTTCAATGCTTATTTTCTATTCCAATGAAGCTTCCAAGGGATATTCCGGGTTTCAATTTGGTGCCTTATATCACTACTTTTTAAGATAAAAACCATTGTTAGCGATATCTAACCGTCGTTGTTTGTTCTGCGGTACCGTATGAGGGATAGATCCATATGATCAGTGATGTCCTTGTTTTTTTGAAAGACCATCTCAATGAGGAATTAAACGGGCATGGCGCCTGGATTGGTGGCGAAACCCAGGAAGACAAGGTTGTTTTTTTAGATGGTGAAAAAATGGACCCCATTGTTTTTAAACTGGGGGCTGTTTCTTGCCTTCTAATGAATATTGAAGAGGAAAACACCCTCCGCGCCGCTGACCCCTATCGCTCGGTGGCCTCAGATGGCACAGTGTTCAAGGTATATCCGGAAATCCGGATTAACCTGTTTGTTCTTTTTGTGGCCCGTTTTAAACAATATGAACAAGGCTTGGACTCCCTTTCCCGGATTATCCAGCATTTTCAAACCCACCGTGTGATGACACACCAGAATTCACCTGCTTTGAGCGAAAATATTGAAAAGCTGATCATGGAGCTGACCACGCTGCCTTTCTCCGAGCAGAATGAAATATGGAATGCATTGAGAACGACATATCACCCCTCTGTTTTGTATAAAGTAAAAATGATTGTTGCGCGGGATGAAGCGGGACAGCGGGCCACTGAATTGAAGGAAAAGGAAATCAGATTGCCAGGATAATGAAGTATCTTCCTTTTTTTGAAATACAATTAATGCATACTTATTATACGGATCAGCGCTGTCTTGATTTCAGCATTGAACCTAAAAAGGCGACAGAAGACCTTTTAAAAAACCACCGCTGTATATCGAGGGCTTTACCGAATGGAATAATGATACTCATGCCTGTTGAGAATAGCGGGACTCCTTTTTTACCGTTTCCCGAAACGGCTGTTTTTGCTTTTAATTTACGCTTGCAGAATTTGGATTTTCCATTATTTACCGACTTGTCAGGGTTAAGCGGCTTGAATGCGCCCTTGTATACCAATGAGAAGCTTGCGGACAGTAAGGCTTCCGAACTGTCTCTGGAATCCAGATCGGAATGGATGAGTGAAACACTTTTATGTACACAACCCGGAAAGCTGGAAAATTTCGTACTGGGCGGCCGGCCGATTCAGGGGATTAAACCCGAAGATTTTAAGGTGACCGGTGCTGGTGATGTCCAGTCTTATGAGGCTGATACCGGTCTTATTGTTTTGGATACACGCACGCTTTCATCCGGCCGGATTTTTTCGGTCGAATATCCGGTTTTGCCTAAATTAAAACCGGGCGTGTTTTCCGAAGTGGAAATTCACAACAACAATACCCTTACCGGTGACGGGGAGACCGTCAGCACGCCGCGACGTTTTCAAATTTCCTTTTCGGCAAAGGCTGCGCGCTGGACCTATTATTGCGTCACCGATTTAACCCCTTCACAAGGGGGGTTCCGCATTGTGGATGCCCGCCCGACAGAAAGCGGCCGTTTGGTCTTTAGTGATCAAAACCGACAGGATCTCGATCAAACTCCGGATCCGGGTGATGATATTGCGAAAAACCTTGTAACACAATATCCGCAATATAGAAAGTTCCGGTTTCTGTCGGATACGCCAGTGCTTTGCAGCCAGGCGGCGAATCCTCACCTTGAGTTTTACGTGGGTGAAAACAAGCTCTCAGGATCTTTGCCCAATCCTTCCTTCAGAAATAACTACATCTTAAGTGAGGCGGAGGGACGTTCTTCAAAAGAAGATGCATTGTTTCATGTAATTAAGTATGTCAACCCGTGATGTTTGATCAAGGACATTAAACATATTTTTAATGATAGGAGTGAATAAAAATGCCAACTTATAAAACCCCCGGCGTGTACGTCGAAGAAATCTCAACCTTGCCGCCTTCTGTCGCAGAGGTCTCAACTGCAATTCCGGCTTTTATCGGATACACGGCGAAGGGCCCGAAAATGGCCCGGATCAATACTTTGCTGGAATACGAAACCCTTTTTGGACTGGCGAAGCCCGCGGCCTTTAAGGTTCAAACCGCCGAAGATACGACAACCGGACTTAAATCCGTGAGTGCAGTCACTCCGACGGCAGCGGCGACCGCGCCTCAATTTCTGATGTATTATGCCATCAGTCATTATTTCAAAAACGGCGGGGGAAGTTGTTACATTTTTTCTGTCGGAGATTATAGCGGCGTGCCCGCAAAAGCCGATTTTGAAGCAGGGCTGGCTTTGCTGGAAAAAGAAGATGAGCCGACCCTGATTGTTTTGACAGATGCCATCAATTTGTTGACAGATGATTACTACTCGGTTTGTCAGCAGTCACTGGCCCAATGCAATAAGCTGGGAGACCGGTTCGCCATATTGGATGTTCTGGGTGGCGATGTTGATACCTTCAGGAACAAGATCGGAACAAACGATTTAAAGTATGGTGCATCCTATCATCCCTATCTTCAAACCACGCTCAATGTCCAATTTGAAGAAAGCGGGATTGAAATTGAAGGGCAGTCGTCGAGTACCCCGACGGCGTCCACCTGGATGTCTTCTTTCGGGACCAATGCCATAGTCGTCCAGTTCACTGGTGATGCCAGTGCCAGCCCGAAAGTGAAAATTGTCGCAGGGGATGCTTCAAGCCCGGTTGAATTTACGATTGCGAGTGATGTCCTGACCATCCGAAATGCATCCACCAAGACCGGTCAAGCAGTCAACGCCGCCTGGGATGCCTGGGCCGCGGATGCGAGCAATGATGCGGCAGGTTTTGATGTGAATGAATCCGGTGATGGTTCGGGTGAAGTGCCGCATACTTCCAATGCCAGTGTGGATTTAACAGCACAGACGGCTTCTTCCTCCACAATGACCTTGGCCTCCATCCAGTCGACTGAAACCGCGCTGTACAACCAGGTTAAAATCGCCTTGTCCAAACAGCGTGTGACTTTACCACCCAGTGCGGCGATGGCAGGGACCTATGCCCGCGTCGACCGGGAACGCGGAGTTTGGAAGGCTCCGGCCAATGTCAGCCTTTCGGCGGTGATCGGGCCGGTATCAAAAATTACTCACGAGGCGCAGGAAGGCTTGAATGTTGATCCCACTGCGGGAAAATCGATCAATGCCATTCGTCAATTTGCGGGAAAAGGAACCCTGGTTTGGGGTGCCCGGACTTTGGCGGGGAACGATAACGAGTGGCGTTATGTGCCTGTCAGACGCCTTTTTAACATGATTGAAGAATCCACGGAGAAAGCAACTGCCTTTGCTGTATTCGAGCCCAATGACGCCACGACCTGGTTGAAGGTCAAGGCCATGATTGAAAGTTATTTATATGGTCTCTGGGAGCAGGGCGCTTTGGCAGGGCCTACCGCAGAGTCGGCCTATTTCGTCAATGTCGGGCTTGGGAAAACCATGACGACACAGGATGTCCTTGAAGGACGCATGATTGTCGAAATTGGAGTGGCCGCTGTCCGCCCGGCAGAATTTATTATTCTGCGCTTCACCCATAAATTACAGGAAGCCTAAGCAAATGAGTGCCTGCATTTTTGTGCAGGTGCACGGGTTTAGAGGGACTCAACTTTAAAAATTTAAAAAAACAGGAGTAACGATCATGGCACTCACTAAGGATGAAATAAAAACAGCATATCCATTACCGGTGTATAACTACAAGGTGGAGATCGATGGGGTGACTGTCGCTTTTTCCGAAGTTTCCGGGATTAACGTGGCCTTTGAAACGACAACCTACAAAGAAAGCCCGTCGGAGAGCGGCGCTCCCGGCCCGCGCGTCATGTATATGCCAGCGCAGGCGACCACAACCAATATTACTTTAAAACGGGGTCTGGTGCGGGGAAGCAGTATCGCGAATTTATACAACTGGATCAGCGCCACCCAAATTAATCAAATAGATAAAAAGGATATTTTTGTCCGACTTTGCAATGAAGAGGGGGATGCCGTGATCAGCTGGAAAGTGGTCAACGCCTTCCCGACCAAGCTGGATGCGCCTTCGTTTGATGCCAATTCCAATGATGTGGCGGTAGAAAGTATGGAGTTGATGGCGGATGCGGTTTTTATGGAGGAATCCTAAGTGACCAGTCGGTGCATTCCGTTTTTTTCTCGTGACGCATTTTTGGGATACGCGGGAATAAAATAGAACCACCGGTTTTACATGCCTCAGGCCGTTTTTAAGCATGGAAACGGATCTGGGGAAGTTGTCATTTTACGCTTAAGTTGTGGTGATATAAGATAAAAAACCATGTCTGAGACAAAGACTTTTCAAAAAGATCATTATCCGTTACCGGTTTATAATTTCCGTGTCACCGTGGACGGCACGACGGTCAGTTTTTCGGAGGTGTCTGGGGTGTCGCTTGAATACGAAATTGTCACCTACAAACACGGCCTGAGTTTTTGGGAGGGAGAAGGGTTTAAAAAATATTACTACAACAAATATATCCCGGTCACGTTGAAGAAAGGGACCGTGAAAGGCACGAATCTTTTTTTTGAATGGATTCAGGAAAAAGAAAGCAGCTCACGTGCGATGGAAATCAGTTTGTGTGATGAAACGGGAACCCCGGTTGTTTCATGGCGGATTGAAAAAGCAATCCCTACGAAGCTTCAGGCCCCGACTTTTGATGCCAATGCCAATGAAGTTTCGATAGAAAGTTCCCTTCAAAATGATTTGGCGTTAGGGTTTCGCTTTGGGGTGTTCTTTTTTGCCGGTGGTGTTCTTCCCAACCCTCTGGATATTCGGTTTAAAAAAGTTTCGGGGCTTTCATCGGAAATCAAAACGGCTCCGGTCAAGGAAGGCGGCCAAAATTTTTATTCGCACCAATTGCCGCAAGGGGTATCCCACGGGAATTTGTCCCTGGAGCGGGGATTGGTGGTCGGTTCTCCATTGAATATCGAATTTAATGCAGCCATGTCGCTTTTTAAATTCGCGCCTTCCAACATCCTTGTGACGCTTTTTAATGAAGACAAGGTGCCGATTTCCGGATGGCTTTTCATGAAGGCGTTTCCTGTAAAATGGGCCACTTCGGACTTAAATGCGGAGGAGAAATCCGTTGTCATCGACACGATGGAACTCGCCTACGCACGTCAGCAGATTTTGAGGGTTTAACGATGCCAGTTGAAATCAGAGAACTCATCATTCGCGCCGTGGCCGAAGACCCTGCCCTGTCTTTGCCCTCTGACCAGGAAGATCGGGAGTCTCTTTCGGAAGAGGCGATTATCTCGGCTTGCGTCAAAGAAGTCATGCGTATCTTAAAAAAAGAAAAGGAACGATAGAAAATGGGGTTGAAAAATCCTTTTAAACTGGAACGGCTGAAAATCAAGGCCTACAGCACGCGGAAACGCGGGAGCGGGGACTTAATCGATGAATTTGAAGCGATGTTTAACCCCGAATCCTTCAAGCAGAAATTTGCCATTGTCTATGGAAAGAATCAAGGATATAACAGCACGGGTCAAAAGGTCGGCTATGCCCGCAGCAAGCCGACGGATCTCAACCTGAAATTGATTTTAGACGGGACAGGCGTCAACGAAATTGGGCTGGTTTCCCTTTTCTCAAAGAAAAAAGTCTCGGATCGGGTGAAGCAATTTCTGGATTTGACCTTTCGGATGAACGGCGCCATTCATGAGCCCAATTTTTTGGTGGTGGAATGGGGAGATCTCATTTTTTCTTGCCGGCTGGGTTCCGTCGAAATCAACTATACCTTGTTTGATCGTTCAGGCAGTCCGCTCCGTGCCGAGCTGAATGTCACCCTGGTCGCCGACAAGGAAGTCAAAAAGCGAATGGCGATCGAGAATAAAAGCTCTCCCGATTTAACCCATGTACGGGTGGTTAAAAGCGGGGATACCCTGCCCCTTTTGACGAAAAAGATTTACGGGACTTCGTCACATTATCTCAGGGTGGCGCAGGTAAACGGGATCAGTAATTTTCGAAATCTTACGCCAGGGCAGGAGATCATTTTTCCACCTTTGTCAACCTAGTATGATAAATCGCGAGCGGTGATCTTGACCGCAGAACAGATGAAACGGAAAACCCATTGAGTGTGGTGACAGCGACAATTTTAAGCGCCGGAAAGGAAATGGACCCGGCTTATCAGCTTTTGTCCATTGATATTTGCAAGGAGGTCAATCGTATTCCCTCAGCGCAAATCCGGGTATTGGACGGGGATTTGAGCCAAGCCACATTCCCGGTGAGTGAAGCTCCTTTTTTCGAACCCGGAAAGGAAATTGAAATCAAGTTTCGATATGAGGAGCAGGGAAAAGACAGCACGATGTTCAAAGGGGTGGTCCTGGGACATGGCATTGGACTCGATGGAACAGACGCGATATTAACGGTCGAGATGAAGGATGCCGCAGTCAAGATGACACACGCGAGGAAAAGCCAGGTTTTTCTGAAAATGTCGGATGACCAGGTGATCGGACAGCTCATCGGTGACGCGGGACTCAAAAAAGGCGCCATCGAAGCGACCAAACCCAAGCACGAGGAAATTGTTCAATATTATTGTACAGACTGGGATTTTATACTGACACGCGCAGATATCAACGGTTTGCTTGTCGTTGTGAACGATGGGGAAATTTCTCTTAAAAAGATGGAAGTCGCGGGCTCGCCTGCACATGAATTTGAACTGGGAATCACCGATATTTACAATTTTGAAGTCGAGGCGGATGCCAGCCACCAGTTTGAATCTGTGGAAGCGACTGCTTGGGACATAAAAAACCAAAAGCCCTATAAACCCAGCAAAGCAAAAGCGCTCAAGCTTTCACAAGGCAATCTGGATGGAGAAAAACTGGCCAAGGCGCTAAAGGTCGATCCCTACCTGCTTTCCCATCCTGTTTCTCTGCTTTCTGAAGAGCTTCAGGCCTGGGCAGATGCCCGCATGGCGCGGAGCCGGCTTTCAATGATCCGAGGGCGGCTGAGTGTTGCCGGTATCCCGGAAATTCAAGTGATGGATGTCATGGAAGTGAAAGGCCTGGGTGAGCGTTTTAATGGCTCGGCCCTAGTGACCGGGGTACGGCATCGGGTGAACCAGGATGGATGGAAAACGGATATCCAGTTTGGGCTTTCCCCGGAATGGTTTAGTCATGATTCGTTTATCCGGGAGGCACCTGCGGCAGGCCTTTTACCGGCGGTATCCGGTTTGCAAATTGGAGTGGTCGACGCTTTCGAGGAAGATCCGGAAGGAGAGTTTCGAGTGAAAGTGATTATGCCGGGCATTGACGAAACAAAAGGTGTGCTGTGGGCCCGGCTTGCGTCACCGGATGCCGGTAAGGATCGGGGCATTTTTTTTCGGCCTGAAACCGGTGATGAGGTCGTGCTGGGATTTTTTAATGATGACCCGCGTCAGCCGGTGATACTGGGTGGGATGTATGGTTCCAAGAATACACCACCGGAGGATTTTTCGAGCCTTTCGGAAGAGAATCTTAACAAGGGCATTGTGACCAAACAGGGCACAACTCTGGGGTTTGTGGATGGTGACAAGGCTTCTGTCTTTATTCAGACGGCAGGAGAAAATAAATTATTGCTGGATGACGATGGGGAGGCGGTCATCCTTTCAGACCAAAATGGAAATACCATCACGATGAATGCGGATGGAATTGAAATCAAAAGCGCGAAAGATTTGATTTTAGAGGCCAGCGGCAATGTGGAAATCAAGGGGACCAAGGTCGATGTCAAATAACGCGGTTTATGATCAACAAGGAAAGGACGCAAAAATGCAGAATGGAAATCACGATACCCCTCAGGAAATGACACTGAAGGTGAGCATTGAGGAAGCCAATTTAATTTTGGAAGGCTTGGGGCAGCTGCCCTTTGCGCGCGTTTACACACTGATCAACAAGATGCAGGCGCAGGCCGGACAGCAAATCAATGCTGCGGGGACCAATGGTGCAGCACAAGACGCCGTGGAAGAACAACTGGCGCCAAAAGTATAGCCCAATGACACAAGATGAAGGATTTTTAGGACGAGGCTGGGGGTTCCCGCCCAGTTTTTCAAAAGGCGGGAAGGATGTCAGTCTGGTATCAGGCCAGGACGATATTCAGGAAAGTCTTCAGATTCTCTTTTCAACACAATTGGGTGAGCGTTTGATGCAGGAAGATTTCGGGGCAGACCTTAACCAGACCTTGTTTGAGGAAGTTGACCAGGGACTGATCAATAGCCTGACCACGATGATGACCGATGCCATTTTATATCATGAACCCAGGATTTCTCTTGACCGGCTGGATATTTCCGAAAGCGACCTGGAGCAGGGGCTTTTACTGATCTCCCTGGATTATACAATACGGAGTACCAATTCACGGTATAACATGGTTTATCCGTTTTATTTGAATGAAGCAACAACACCTGGAATATGAGGGAAAATGGGCGATTTTATTTTAATGGAAGGCGACAAGGCGATTTTTTTGCCCGCATTCGGTGCAGCCATTGTGGTTGTGCAGCCGGGAGATCTCAAGGGCAGCGGCCCTGCAACCATTAATGGGAAAAAATTTTGTGTCGACGGGGATGAAAAAGACGTCTCTGTACCGGGTTGTACTTACATGACGCCGCAGTATTCCATCCCCGGCAGCGGCACGCTCAAGATTGATTCTTTGGCGGGAGATCAGGTCGCGACAAAAACCAACACGGGCGGGACGGCGGTCATGTTGAAGGGCGGAAATTTTACTGCAAAGTTTGAAGTGCAAAGTCCGGCGCAACAACCCCCTCCGGGCCCTGGCGGTCCGATTCCTGACGCCAGTCCCTCCTATTCGGGGCAAGGGATGTTTATGACAACCAATACGAAGGTTCAAGGGACTTGATTTAAATTGAAAAGATTATGCTGAAACGCACTTTCAACACCTCATCCTTTTCAAGAACTCTGGCCAAAGCCAGGGCCAGCGCGCTTAAGGCACGGCAACTCAACGCGGCAAAGGCGCAAGCTGCGGCAAGGGCGGTTATATTAAGATCCCGGGCGCTGGAAGATCCTGCGCCCGGTTCAAAACGGCCCGTACTGTTTCCCGAATTGAACCGGGACGGGACCAGCCAGGCGGCCCGTTTCCTAAAGGCGCTCAGCCCGGATTATGTTTCGGTGGACGAGCGTTCGCTTAAGGACTTGCTCAAATTCGCCCAAAAATATGGGCAGGAATTGCGTTATTTTAATGCACAAAACCAGGACGCCGGGGATTGGAGTGCGTTTGTCAGCGAGGATCTGGATCTGGATGAAGTGATGTTGTTTATGAACGATCCTGAAAAATTAAGTCCCGCAAAACGCGCTTCTTTTTCCCGACCGCATTTTGTCCTTTTTTTAACGTTTTTAAAATTACTGCAGGAAGCCCAACAACAAATCAATACCCTGACGCAGCGTCACTTGGAATTTTATTATCAGGAAGTGCTGCGGATGAAGAAAAAAGTCGGCGTGCCCGATCAGGTCCATGTGTTGTTGCAATTGCAGGATCAATATCAGCAGGTAAACGTTCCCGCAGGGACTGATTTAAAGGCGGGTGCTGATTCCCTTGGCCAGGATTTAATCTATCAAACTGATCGGGATATCGTGGTGAGCCAGGCCCGGATCGAAAAACTGCACAGTGTTTTTTCCGATAAGGAAATCATCGGTTTTGTAGAAGCAAGAATGGCAAAAGAAGGCACCTGGCCTGAGCGTTTTGTCAATATGGTCCGAATTGCGCTAGGGCATCCTTCACCAGGGGATCCGCTTCCCTTGGATTCAATTCTTCGCGGCACCGAGACCAGTGTTGATTTTGATTATCTGCTTGAACTCGAAGCATTGGCCGCTTTTTCGGAAAATGACCTCTTCATCCCGCTCTTTGATTTACGTAGCTTGATGAAACTCAAACGTCAGCGTGACCATTCCGATGAAGAGTGGCAGCAAATCAACGGTTTTTTAGAAAAGGCCGCACGGAAAAAAAGAAGCAATCCCGGCTTTCAATTTGTCCCGGACGACCCGAAGAACTTTGATGCGAACCTGGTTTTGGCGCTGGAAGGTGCTCCTGATTATCGCGGGATTACGCAAGTCAGTCATATTGATCATCTTTACGAACAGAGAAACCGGCTTGAAGTGAAGGATTTTATTCGGGATCAACTGTACTTTGAAAATTATGATGATTTTGTCAGCATGATGCAGATTAAAATTAAAATCGACAAGGAATGGATCGGGATCAATAAAATACTGGAGGAGGCCGGGCAAAGAAAACGTCGTCATCAAGCCTTTCGCCTTTCCCCCGTCAACCCGACTGATTTTAACGCGAATTTAAACAAAGCGGTGGGTCCTTTACGCGCACCGATGATTGGTCGTTTTCAAGATATCGATGCCTATTACACTGCAATTCAAAACCTTGAGCGTCATTTTTATATGTCTGCCGAAAAATTTGCTTATTTGATCGCGGTTGGCAACAAAGAACAGGCATCCCTCTGGGAATGGGAAAAAGCAGACGAGATTCTCCTGGCGGCCCACCATGAAAAGATTTATGACGCCCGACGGGGAAACTTGAAAGCAGTACGAAACGCTGAAGGGTTTGAAAAAATGCTTCACTTTGCCTTGGGAGAGGATCCTTTAGTCGCGGAGTTGAATCCTTTGTCCCGTCTTAAACCCTTTGTGAACAATAGCGAAGATCTTGCATTTTTGGAAAACATTGCGAATAATCCCGAAAAAGAGGGGGTTTCTGCCCAAGATTGGACCCGGGTCTACAAAATAGTAGAATTTGCACAGCGTTTTTATGAAGGTTTTGTTCCGCCGATTCCTTATCAGGAAAATTGGTTGAATCTGTATCCTGAGGAAGATGCCACCCAAGTCCTGTCCCTCAACACCTCTGAAAATGGAGAGAGGAGTCCGCGCTGGAAAACTTTTGGCCGGCGTCCCTTGGAGGTAGATCCCGTTGCGCCGCCTGACCCGATATTTGGCTGGGGGATGAGCTCGCCGATGCTCCAATTGGAAGAGGGGACCAGAACAATTACACTGACCCTGGGTTTTCATCCGGAAACCTTTTCCCCGGATAAAATTCTTCCGCTTTTCCCATCCATGACTGAAAAAGCAGGAGAAGGTAAAGGACCCTTTCAGATCGAAATCAGTACAGAAAAAGGCTGGATTATCCCGGATACGGTCGAAATCAAAATGGGAGCTTACGCGGCACTCAGTAACACAGCGGATGCCCGGGGAGAAAAGCTGCAAGCCCTTCAATTTAAATTATCTATTTCAGAAGCGACAGACCCGATTGCCGCGTTTCCGGAGTCTTTCATTCAAAGCCCCTGGCCGACACTGCGTTTGATGATGCGCCAAATCTGGAATGAAGAATACAAGCAGTTTGTCACACTGTATGCGCCCTTGAAAGATCTTGAACTGGTGAAGACCCATGTTCGGGTCGAGGTTTCAGGGTTAAGCGGAGTGCAGATTCAAAATGACGGTGGTGTACTCGATGCCAATAAACCGTTTGAACCTTTTGGAGCAAGCCCTTCCGTTGGTTCACGATTTTATATCGGACATCGGGAACTGTTTCAAAAACGGCTGGATTACATCCAATTCCATGTCGAGTGGATGGGTGTGCCGGACGCATTGAAAGCGCATTATAAAAATTACGGGATCGACAGCAAACTCCCCTTTACGACAGAGGTCAGTCTGGTGGATCGGCGGGTAATTCGGCCCTTAAAGGAGAAAGCGAATCTGTTTGCCAATTTAACCACTGCAAGCACCCCGCATACCATTCGTATTCCTGAAGTGACCCAAACCCAAAAAGGGGTTGATCTTAACCAGGTGTTGTTTTCTTCCAGTGGGTTTCATTATGACCGGGATGTGGAAGGCGGCTATCAGGGGGAGTTGTCTGAATGGAGCCGGTATGTGCAATGGGAATTGAACACGCCTGATTTTCAACACGCGGCTTACCCGACTGTGGCAGCCAGCAAATCTGTAGAAATGGCCGCCGCTATTACCAATAAAACACCCACACCGCTTGTTCCGGGAAATTATCAGGTCAACCCGCCGTACACGCCCAAGATTAAAAAATTAAAAGTGGATTATGCCGCATCGCGGGAAGTTGTTTTAAAAGAAGCCCGTGCTGGAAAACAGTATGACCGTATTTTCCATTGGCATCCCTTTGGGTATTCTGATGCCGAAACCGAAGGGATAGAAACCGGGGTTTCTTTTTTGCCGGATTATGATGAAGAAGGGGCATTGTACATTGGAATTCAAAAATTTTCTCCTCCGCAGACCCTGTCATTGTTTTTTCAAATGGCGGAGGGCAGTGCAGATCCTGATCTGGAACCCGTCCCGGTGTCGTGGAATATATTAAGCGGAAACCGGTGGCGGGAATTGGAAGATGGCAGTCTGCTTTCCGACAGCACACGCGGCCTGATCAATTCCGGTATCGTTTCATTTTCTTTAAAACCGGTTCTTCCGAATACACGGCTTTCGAATGACCTTTATTGGATGCGTGTATCCATTCCCTTAAATGTCGAAAGTGTCTGTGACACCGTTGCGATACACACACAGGCCGTCACGGCGACTTTCCATGACCAAGAAAATGCACCGGGTCATTTGGCCCAGCCTCTAGCGGCAGACAGCATTACTGATTTAGCAAACCCAATGCCGGAAATAGAGAGTGTCTTGCAGCCCTATACCTCGTTTGGCGGAAAAGTAGAAGAAGCCGACACTCTTTTTTATACCCGGATCAGTGAACGTCTCCGTCACAAACAACGTGCGGTCAGTCTATGGGATTATGAGCATTTGGTTCTGGAGCATTTTCCTGAAATATACAAGGTGAAGTGTTTGCCAGCGAGCCTTGGCGCTAATATTGATGATCCGGGACGGGTTGAAATTGTCGTCATCCCGGATATCAGAAACAAACGGCCTTTCAATCCTTTTGAACCGAAGGCCCCGGCCAATATGATCGAGGAAATAGAAGAATATCTTTCTGATAAACATCCGCCTTTTGCGAAAATTAAAGTTAAAAATGCACATTATATTGCAGTAAAAGTCCGTTTTGGCGTGCGTTTTAAACCGGGTGTTGACGAGCGTTATTTTAAAAACCAGCTTAATGATGAGATCAACCGATTTCTTTCTCCCTGGGCCTATGAAGAGGGTGCAGATATTATCATCGGTGGGAAAATATACGCAAATAGCATCATTAATTTTATCGATCAGCGGCCGTATGTGGATTATATTGTGGAAATGAAACTCTTTAGCAGCATGAACGGCGTTGATTTTAAGCTTGCGCTTCCTGATAAAAAAGAAGGCTATGCTGTTTCTGCAGACAGGCCAGATGGGGTTTTGGTGGCGGCACAGAAACATGAAATTGATATGATTTCCGAAGACGGCTATGAGCAAGAGTCTTTCTCCGGCATTAATTATATGAAAGTGGAGCTTGATTTTATTGTCGGGTGATTCTCGAATTAATATTTTTTAATGCTTTTTTTCTGGGTGATATAAAAGAGTCTAAGGATAGGACAAATTATGGAAATAAAGAAAAGAAATCGGAGTGAATTAAAATCATTTTTTGTAAAAAATGCGATTCCGACCGAAGGTGAATTTGCTGAATTAATTGAAGGCATGTTGAATCAGAAGGATGACGGGCTTGCCAAGCTTCCGGGTAGTCCGCTCAGTATTGAGGCGTCCGGGGATGCGGCGAGCCAGAAAAAA
>CALZIJ010000087.1 GCA_945787655.1 Nitrospiria bacterium
CAAAAGAATCATTAATCGGCTTGAAATGATCCAGATCGATATAGAGCAAAGCCCCATATTTTTTTCTTTTTGACGTTGTTGCAAGTTTACAAGCCAATCGCTCTTCAACCGCCCGGCGATTGGGCAATGCGGTCAAGGCATCATAAAACGCCAGATTCAGGATTTCTGAAAATGGCGGTTTTGGAATATTTTTCACAAAATGGCTCTTCAAACTCCAATTCAGTTTGATCTGTTTATATTCGATCTTTTCCTCGTTTTCCAAAACATCAAGTAAACGGATAATGCCGATGTAACGGTTGTTTAGGTCCGAAACAACGAGAAATCGAAGCCCCTGTTTGCTCATGAGGCTCCGGGCCACAGTCACGGGGACGTCATTTTTGAGCGCCATTTTCATTGAGACAACGACGTCTCCAATCTCACTTCCCGTATTCTTTTTGGCAATCGCCTGTAAAAAATCTTTTCGACAGAGCACACCTGCAAGATCAGGTTTTGACCTTGAAGAATTAATCACAATGGCCGTCTCAACTTCCAGATAATGCATCCGTTTTGCGGCTTCAGAAAAAGATGTGGTTTCGGTCAATATTGGCGACGGCCAAAGAATCTCTCCAATCAACTCAGAAGATTTAAAAAACAAACCCGATCGATTTGAAATGACATCTTCCTGTGTTAAAAGCCCCAGCCATTCTCCTTTTTCGTTGACCACAAGGAGGCCATTTTTCTGAACTTTATTAAAAAAAATGATCGCGGCATCCACAGTGAGGGTTGAAGAAATCGTGACAACCGGGGAACGCATGACTTTTGATATCGGCATACAGACATCCAATGCTGAAAAATCAACATCCAGAACATCCCTTTCCGTCCAAATACCGACTGGGCGGCCCGCATCAACGACGAGCACTGCGCTGCTCCCGTAGTTGATCATTCGTTTCGCCACCTCATTCAATGATTCCGAGGGCCGGCATTGTAATAAAAACGGCGAAGTGATTTCGTGAATAAAGTGGTCTTGCCTCATATTATTTCGATTAGAAAAGAAATGCCGTGGGAGACGCGATAGTCTGCCTACAAAAAAGTCCTCTTTTTTGACATTGAATTCAAAACCATCCTTTGCTATTGTTGTCGGTTTGATTAAAGGATCAAAGTAGATGGTGAATGATTTTTTATCTTGTTGCCCAGTTTGTCTATATCCTGTTTATCGCCAGATAGAACGGTTTCGTTGCTGCTATATTTTCAGACTGAACACAACATGATCTGCCTTAAAAAGCAGGCCTACAGTATGGTTAATTAAGTATTTGGAAACGCACAAAAAAATGACACTAAATGAATAATACTCATATTTTATGTTTTTGTCAAGGCAAAAAATCATATTATGTCACGAATAAATGATATTCTGAACAGAATCAAGGAAATCAGCGGCCTGCGGACCGATACGGACGTCGCAAAAAAGCTGGGATTAAAACCAAACACACTTGCGGAACGCAAAGCCAGGGATTCCATCCCCTATGAAGAAATTCTTCAATTCTGCCTTCAAAACGAGATTTATCTTGATTGGGTTTTAACCGGCACCCCCCCAAAACTTAAAGTCAATTCAGGAAATGTTGTTTCTGAATCACCGGAAAAATATGAAGAAAAGCGCCTTGAATCAGACCCCTACAATGAAAAGCTCGGTGAACTCAAACATCTAATAGAGACCACAAAAAAAATATCACAAAATTATGATCTCGGCCTGAATGATGCCATGATGACCCGGGTCTTGGATATCATCTGCGTGCACAACCTTTCAGATGATGGCATTCGTGACCTGTTTCAACTTTTATCTGCGGTAAGAGACTTTTACTTAACAAATCATCCAGCCAAATAATCTATTTTCAAGCCTGTCAATCCCTGTCTTCACAAAAGGCTGTTGCAGCCGTAGACCGTTCACCCGAACCATTACACCTTGAAATTTCTCAATCACGACTTATATCCTCTGTAGAGAAGAATTTTCTTACGGAGGTACGATAAAATGAACTGTAAGCGATGTAAGGGACTATGTATAAGCGATTACGTCGAAGAGCGGGGTCGCTTTTTTGCAGTCGGCAGGTGCATCAATTGCGGCAGTGTTGTTTTTCCTCAAGCCTCGGAACAAAAACCGGTGCCCGTACGGCTGGTAAAAAATAAGGCGGAAAAACATTCAAAAACAAGGCCTCACAATATCAACAACAAATTGGCGATTGAAAAAATCTGCGCATAATCGACTTGAAGAGGGTCTATCATCACGTACGGATTTCACGTTGGTATTGTGCCACTTCATGTTGAGCAAAGGCGACGATGTGGGTAATTTGTAACTGGAGGTCTACTGGTTGTTGATTGGGATACACCGCAGTGGAATGCTGACTGCTGTGAATAATTTGTCCGGAGGAAAGCTGTACACGGTAATGGTTCTCTGAGCCTCGAAACTGGCGGTCTAAAACGACGGCCTTTCCTTCAGGATTTGGCCTGAGGTCGATATCATCCGGTCGAATCATGAGCATCACCTCATCCCCTTCCTGAAAAGCCGTTTTGTTCTCAAGACAACCCATTTCCGTCACAACCTTTCCTCCTTCTATCACACCAGGGACAAAGTCTGCTTTACCCACAAAATCTGCGACAAAAGGAGAAAGCGGCGTATGGTATATCCCTTCAGGGGTATCATATTGCTGAAGCAAGCCTTGATTCAGCAGTGCGACCTTGTCCGCCATATTGAAAGCCTCTTCATGATCATGTGTGACCAAAACGGCCGTACTCCCGGTTTTTCGTAGAATCGCGGAAACATCTTCGCGCATGCGGATACACATGTCCGGGTCCAATGAACTGAAGGGTTCATCGAGTAAAATCAACTCCGGGTCAGGAGCCAAAGCACGGGCCAGCGCCACCCGTTGCTGCTGGCCGCCCGACAGCTCATGGGGATATCGATTTTGAAAATCAGAGAGTCCGACCATTTCGATAATCTGTGCTGTCTTTTGGTCTCTCTCCCGTGTGCCCATTTTTTTTAAGCCGAAAGAGACGTTTTCTGAAACGGTTAAATGTGGGAAAAGGGCATAGTCCTGAAAAACCATGCCTACACCCCGTTTTTCCGGCGGCAAAGCAATCCCCTGCTCACTGACCACATTTCCGTTAAGCAAAATGACGCCTTCATCCGGGGCTTCAAAACCTGCAATCAAGCGAAGTACTGTTGTTTTTCCGCTTCCACTGGGGCCCAACAAAGCGAGGATTTCCCCTTTTTCGATCTTTAAGGAGATCTCTTTTGCCGCAGGTATTTTCTCTTGAGGATAGCTTTTTGAGACCTTGATGAGCTCGATAACGGTCATGCTTTTTCCTGATTCCCATTGCGGGTCAATAAAAAAACAGGAACAAGACCCGCCACAATAACAGCCAGGGCCGGTAAGGCGGCCCGCTCCCATTCACCCTCTGAGGTCATTTCAAAAATACGGATGGCCAAAGTGTCCCACCCAAAAGGGCGAGTCATGAGGGTAATCGGCATTTCTTTCATCACATCCACAAAAACCAGCACCATTGCAGTCAGGATTCCGCCCCGCATTATTGGAAAATAGACACGGCGCAGCATATCAAAGCCCGTGCACCCCAGGTTGCGCGCAGATTCGTCAATATGTTTGGAAATCCGTTTCATGGCGCTTTCAACGGCATGATGCGCGACGGCAAGAAATCTCACCAGATAGGCCAAGAGCATTGCAAGCAGTGTCCCTTTTAAAGTGAACTCTAACTGGAGTCGATCAATTAATTGATTATCCAGCCAGGCCAGTGGAATAAAAACCCCTACGGCCAACACAGAACCAGGAAGCGCATAGCCCAAGGTTGAAATCCGGACAAGTATTTTCATAAAGCGTGTATCATGGAGGCGATGGGCATAAGCCAGCATCAAAACCACACAAACAGTCAGCAAGGACGCCATGGTTCCCAACGCCAGGGAATGACCTAAATATGAAAAGTAACGGGAATCGAAATCCTCTTTTATAATGGACAAGCTCCAAACAAGAAGTTGTACGACAGGAATTAAAAATGCCGCTAAAAATACCAGTGATGCAAAACCCAAAGCCAGATACCGATGCAGGGGTTTCATTAAAATGCGTTCCCCAAGTCCACCACTCCTTCCTGTAGCGGTATAACGAGTCCGTGCGGCCAGACCTTGTTCGATTAAAAGAAGGATAAATACAAGCAGGACCAATAAAGAGGCCATCTGGGAAGCCGCTGAAAGGGAAAAAAAACCAAACCAGGCTTGATAGATCGCAGTCGCAAAAGTATCGTAATTAAAGATGGACACGGCACCAAAGTCAGACAAGGTTTCCATAAGGGCCAGCATGACGCCTCCTACAATCCAGGGGCGGGCCATGGGAAGCGCCACCCGAAAAAAACCGCTCCACCGGCTGTGCCCAAGGGACTGCGCCGCTTCAAGGGCGCGACACCCCTGGGTCATGAACGCATTCCTTGCCAAAAGATAAACGTAGGGATACAAAGTGAGTGTCATAACCAAAATAACACCGCCCCTCGAACGAATCTGCGGAAACCAAAAGGAACTTTCCCCAAAAACCTGCCTGATTCCCGTCTGCACCGGCCCGGTGAAATCCAGAAGGCCGATGGCAACAAATGCGGTGACATATGCCGGTATAGCCATCGGCAGGATCAACGCCCAGTCAAAAAAACGCCGCCCAGGAAAGCGAGTCGCGGCGGTTAACCACGCCAGACTGACTCCTAAAAACGCCGTCCCGATTGCCACGCCCAGCGTTAAAAACAGGGTGTTCCATAAAACACCCGAAAGTGTTGTCTCTACCAGGTGAGACCACACCCCGTCATTCTCCTTGAACAAAGAGGAAAGCACCACCCCAAGTGGAACAAAAACAATCGCAGCAACAAAGAAAGCAACAAGCCCCCATCGGTCAATCGACAGATGAGGGCTTCGGCGTGCTATCCTCAATAAAGAGAGTCTCTTCAAAAGCAAACCATCATATCACTAGAATTTGACTTCAGCTTGCACAAGCAGTTCATTATTGTCCACGTCCGAGCCGCCTGTATCTTCGTCATTGAGATAATATTCTGTCTTAATTTTCAATCCCTTGACAATTTCCGAGATAATCGCAATGGTCATTGTCTGCCGATCCCAGGTTCGTGAATCGGTGGAAACATTCGGCAAATCAACATTATATTCCTCATAACGCAGCAAAAACTCTACCGATTGCAGGCGGTTCATCCCCAGCTTTTGCTTGTATGAAGGCTGCACATACCATCCGTCGCGGTCTAAAACCCCGTCTTCGGCCATCATATATTGCGCAAAAAATTCAAAACCACCCAAGGTATAATCAAGGTTGACCCCGTAACGCGTCTGATCTTGATTGGTCGTATTGGCATAACCGCTGATCGTATTCAAATAGGTGATATCATTTGCAGTCAGATCCGCCGTATACCAAAAGGGAAGGATATCGACCGAATGTCCGTCCTTAAAGGAATGATTCAAACCCAAACCGACTCCGATTTGTTTATTGGCATTGTTCTCGCCGTTACTATCGTCATCCGTGGGGATGGGAAAGGTCGCATCTTCCGAAGCCTGACGGTCTCTAAGCCGTCTGCCATTCGTCGCTGAAAGGCGATAGTATACCGGTCCGGCTGATCCGCCCATGAACACGCCCAGATCCTCATCCTGCCAAAACGCATAACCCAAAATGGGATAGGACTCCGTCTTCCGGCTGACATGAATAAACGGGTCTTCTTGCCCCAAGGTCACCCAGCTGTTTAAGGGAAGCCCGGAAAACTTCACCCAGGCTTCATCCAGCTTCACAGCCGAATCAGGAGAAAACTCAATATCCGCCTTAAAAAGAATATCTGAGGACACATGAACTTTCGGAGTAATCACAATTTTGTCAATTGACATCCTGGGGTTTGAATTGCCGCCCCCCCCATTTGCTTGAGAATCAATGATTTCAAGCTCCAGTTCTCCACCGATTTCGAGTTTTGCGCCTCTCAGGGACATCACATTTTCCGCAGCCGATAACGGAATAAATGCACCGTGAAATAACACAAGAGAAAACACAGCCAGGATAAAAAAAGGCCGCTTTGTTCTCACATTTTTCGAAAGACCAATCTTTAGTTTTTTATTCATTTACTTATTCCTCCCTCATTTTGTAATACCCCGTTTTAAAAGATGACTAAGAAGCTGTTTTTTTAGCTGAGCATGAAGCACAAATTCCATAAAGTTCCAGCTTGTGGCTGAAAATTTTAAAACCATTTTTTTGAGCCACTTTTTCCTGCAGCGCTTCTATTTCTTGATTTTCAAATTCGATAATGCGGTGACATTCCTCACAAATGAGGTGGTCATGATGTTTTACGTTATAGGTCAATTCGTAACGCGCTTGTCCATCACCAAATTGACGCTGCTCCGCCAGTCCACTCTCACAAAATAAGTTGAGGGTACGATAAATAGTGGCCAATCCGATGCTGGAGCCGTCTTCTCTCATATTGCGATACAGCTCTTCCGCGGTAATATGCCGTTCTGAGTCCAGAAAAGCCCGCAATATGGCACTGCGCTCTTTTGTGACCTTGAGATTATGTTTGGAAATATGGTCTTTTAATAAAGCTTCTTCTTTTTTCATCGGCTCCCTCATTAACAGGTTCCGGGAAAAATCAAATTCCAGATGATGTTATTCGTAGATTATGATCGGTTACAGATGATAATTTTGCGATTCATTATCATAATCGATGAGGATTTTAGGGCAGAACCGGCGGTTTTTCAATCCTTTTTTTGAATCAAGAATATTCCACGCCATATCACTCCCCCAAAAAGCGGTGGGAATATCCTTCAATTCCCCTATTTTTTCTTCCAGATATAGTAGACTGGCATCAGGGTAAGAGGGAGATAACTGACGCACATTCCAAGCCATGCGGCCATCTGACCGAATACGGCAACAGGCGTGATATACCGAATCATCCAGGGAGAAAGCAAAGCAAGCAGTGTACTCCCAAAAGCCAATCCGATAATGCTCCGCTTCAATACTGGAGAAATCGGGATAACCACAAATAGATGCGTCAATACCAATAAAACTACCCCTTCAATATAAGCATGAAAATGAGTGACTTCTAAAAGTTCATTAAATTCTTTTGGAAAGGACATTTCATCGCCATCCTCACCCCCGCGATAATGTGCCACCACTTTTTCATATCCTGGTCCAATTTGGCTCGTGACAATCAGAATAAAACTTAGGTGACCGATCAAGGCAAATACTAGGAAGAGGGTGTATATGCTCCGGATTTCAACCGTCGTTTGATCAAGCCAGTTCCCGCGGCGGGTAAAATTTTTCAAGAAAAGTCCTTTCTTAGGGAATGTTTGACTTCACTGGGTTTTAATGTCAAAGGAAGATCTATTTTGATCTCAATACACGCGCTGTAGAGAGTCAGGTGCAATCCTCAAAAATGACACCATAAAAGCAAGGCATTGTGAGTAAAAAAAACCTATTATATTCAAATATATATTTAATACACGACCTTAAAAATTGCGAGTGCTTTACGAACGGCATAGGCTGCAGCACGCGAGGAAAGCGTCGCTCCGCTGATGGGACGGATATCCCGCCCAAGTCTGAGCGGATCTACCGAGGTTTTCTTGTGAAACTGATCCATAAACCGGGCATATCGAACTTCCGAACCTTTGGATTCCCGATAAATCAAGACTTCCACCCCGAGAACCTGTCCTTCCGGCGTGATTCCGATAAAAAAGGTAATCGGCCTTTTTTTGCCGATGACATTGAGTTTCAACCCATATCCGATATTGTCTTTCCCTTTTTGACCCACCCAGAAATCATATTTTTTCTTTCGAAAGCCTTTCCCGGTCAGTTTCTGTGCCGCCTTTAACTGATCTTTTGTCAGGGTAATACCCTCCACCCTAAATCCATCCGCTTCCGGCATCATACGGCGCAAGGCTTCTTTTTCAGTCGCGTAACGAATACTTGAAGCTTCGGATTGAAACGGCCAAAGCATGCCGCCCGGTAAAATAAACCCCAAAGCCGCTATTGACGCCGCCTTCATAAACCGTCTCCGCGTCAAGTGAATGTCTGAAAACATCGTCGGCCAGCGTGATGTATATTGCGTGTTCAATTCCTGATCAATATTTTCTGAAACCAGAAATCCAGCGGTCCCCGGCTGAGCGTCAAGAAACATCGTCCCTTTTTCACGACCCAAAACAAAAGCGGCAGTGGAAAGGGCATCTGCAGCGACTGCCGTTTCACTTAAGACTGTTACACTCGCCATTCCCAAAACAGGATATCCAGTTCGGGGATCGAGCAAATGACTATAGCGCCGGCCCTCGTGGAAAAAACAACGTTCATAATCCCCCGAAGTCGCCATGGCCTGGTCGGAAAGTACAATCGCCCCCATCGTCTGCGATTCCTTACGCGGATCCTGAATCATAATCTTCCAGCCCGGATTTCCAAAACCATAGAGTGTGCTCCCGCAATTGATCAAACCGCGGACAATGCCATGTCGTTTTAAGACCTGAACCGCACAGTCAACGGCATATCCCTTGGCAATACCGCCCAGGTTTAATTGCAAGCCGGATTTCGACGCAATTAACACCCCTTGAGACCGGTCTATTTTCAAGGCTTCAAACCCCACGGTATCCCGTGTTTTTAAAATAGTCTCTTTTTTAGGGAAACGTTTTTTCTGACCACCTGGCCCAAAACCCCAAAGATCAATCAGGGGGCCCGCCGTCGGGTCAAACGCGCCTTCACTCCTTTGGGCAAAAACAAGGGCCTTGGACAACAGGGCTAAAATCTCTGCTTCAAATGGGGTTGTCCCGATTTTCGAGTCCCGGTTAAACCGAGCCAAGGGGGCATCGGGCCGGTAAATAGTAAACAGACCCTCAATTCGCGCAGCTTCCGCAAAGGCCTCATCAATGGCCTCTGCACAACGGGCTTCATTGCCTTCAGCCATAATCTCAAAAGGCGCGCCCATTAAAATACGGGTTCTTTTAAAAATGTGAGACATCCAATTTTTTCATCATTCAGGGCTTGAAAAGCCAATAAGTCACTATTGATAATAAATATCAATATCAATATAAAATCGGGCTAACCGGTTTGTCAAGTGGTTTAATGCTG
>CALZIJ010000088.1 GCA_945787655.1 Nitrospiria bacterium
CTCAACGCCCTTCGGCTGAAATTGCAGGCCATGGACCGCAGTCCGTAAACCCAAAATATGCCAGAGAAAAAGAAAAAAGTAAACAAGAGCCAGTGGGAAAGCGCCGCATGGGAGGGGCGATTTACAGAAGCCGCCGACCCGGACGCAGCAGTTTTTACCACCTCCTTCACCTTTGACCGCGTGTTGTTTCCGTATGATATTGAGGGCAGCATCATCCATACCGAAGGCCTCGCGCGTGCCGGACTGCTGACCGACAAAGAAAAAAAGACCCTGATCAAAGGACTGAAAGAAATCGCGGCGGAAATGGAAAAAGAACGCCCGGCGGATCTGGCCAAACAGCCGGTAATCGATGAAGATATCCATATGCACATCGAGCGGCGCCTGCTGGAAAAAGTCGGCGAAGTGGGTGGCAAACTGCATACAGGCCGCAGTCGGAATGATCAGATTGCCACGGATTTAAAGCTGTTTTTACGTGCAGAAACAGGACGAACCATTGAACTGATTGCGACACTTCAAAAAAGCCTTGTTCTCCGCGCCGAAACCGAGATTGAAACATTTTTGCCGGGCTATACCCATTTACAACGGGCGCAACCCGTCAGCCTCGCCCATCATTTACTGGCTTATCATGAAATGCTTAAACGGGATAAAAGCCGTTTTGAAGACAGCTTGAAACGACTTTCCGAATTGCCGCTTGGTGCGGGTGCGCTGGCCGGCAACAGCTTTGGGCTCGACAGAAAAAGCAATGCCAAGGCCCTGGGGTTTTCCGCCCCGACGGCCAATAGCCTGGATACCGTCTGTGACCGGGATGCGGTGACGGAATACCTCGCCGCCGCGTCGATGCTCATGATGCACCTTTCCCGCTGGTCTGAGGATTGGATTTTATGGGCGTCATCGGAATTTCAATATCTTGATTTGCCGGATCGCCTTTCAACCGGCAGCAGCATGATGCCTCAGAAAAAGAATCCGGACCTGCTTGAATTGATACGCGGGAAAACCGGTCGCGTCTATGGCAGCCTGATTTCAATTTTAACGATGATGAAAGGCCTGCCGCTGTCCTACAATCGGGATCTTCAAGAAGACAAGGAACCCTTGTTTGATACCGTTACAACCATTCAGGGTGCGCTTCGCATCATGAAACGGCTGACCGATGAAGTTACCTTTCAAAAAGACCACATGACCGAAGCGGCAAGTGATGGATTATTACTTGCGACCGATTTGGCCGATTATCTCGTGACCAAGGGCCTGCCCTTTCGCCAAGCGCATAAAGTGGTCGGCCAGATTGTGTTTCAATCCATTGATAAAAAAGACCCGTTTGAAACGTGGCCTTTGGATGTTTTTCAAAGCTTCAGCCCCTTGTTTGAAAAGGATCTTTTTGAGCGCCTTTCACTGAAAGGGGCGTTGAGCAAAAAAAGTGGTATCGGCGGAACCTCGCTCAAATCAATTCGGGCGGAGATAAAAAAAATTAAAAAGCAATGGCGCGAAATAAAATCCAAAGGATAATCGCCTGGAAATCGGGGGGGCTTTTTCTGCTTTTGTCAGGTTTTCTCTTTTTTTCAGCTTGTGGGAAAAAAGGGCCGCCCGTGCCGCCGGAGGAATCGGCGCTGGGGCCTATGCCGCTCCAATCATCGGTATTTCGTATTCATCCATCCATTAAAATTTGATATAAGGAGTATTATGCAGGATTTCCAATACCAAAACGGTCAGCTTTTTTGTGAAGGAGTGGCGCTGTCCGACATCGCACAACAAGTCGGCACCCCGTTTTTTGCCTACAGCCATCGTGCCCTCACTCGTCAGATTCGCGCCTATAAAGAGGCTTTTTCAGAAGTCCCGCACCTCATTGCCTTTGCGGTCAAAGCCAATGCCAATATTGCCGTTTTAAAGCTGTTCGGGAATGAAAGCGGCGGGGCGGATATTGTTTCCGGCGGGGAACTCTATCGCGCGCTGGCGGCGGGCATTGATCCTCAAAAGCTGGTTTTTGCCGGAGTGGGAAAAACCAAAGAAGAAATGACGGCGGCATTGCAGGCCGGAATCCTCATGTTTAATATTGAATCTTCACAAGAGCTGATCGCACTGGATGAAGCCGCCAAAACACTCGGTGTGCAAGCGCCCGTGGCCCTTCGGGTTAACCCGAATGTCAACCCTGAAACCCACCCTTATATTTCCACGGGACTTAAAAAGAGCAAGTTTGGGATCGATATTGAAAAAGCGGTTTCAGAATATCAATTGGCTGCACGGCTTTCTCACATCGAGGTGGTGGGGATCCACTCGCACATCGGTTCCCAATTAACGCAGGTAAAGCCCTTTGTGGATGCGTTGCAATTAATTTCGGATATGATTGACCGCTTGCGGGCGCAAAATCTGGATATCCGCCATTGGGACATCGGCGGGGGACTGGGCATTACTTACGACTCGGAAAATCCGCCGCTACCCAAAGAGATGGCCGACGCCATCTTGCCCCTTTTAAAAAAGAGCGGCTGCAACATTATTCTGGAGCCGGGCCGGTCGCTCGCTGGAAATGCAGGCGTGCTGGTCACCCGGGTGATTTATACAAAAGAAGGTGAAGCCAAAAGCTTTGTCGTCGTGGATGCCGGGATGAATGACTTGATCCGGCCCAGTCTTTACCAGGCCTACCATGCCATCCGTCCCATTGTTGAGCATTCACGCCCGGAAAAGGTTGTGGACGTGGTCGGCCCCATTTGTGAATCCGGGGATTTTCTGGCCCAGGAACGGGCCTTGCCCGAAATGAAATCAGGAGAACTGCTTGCGGTCATGAGCGCGGGGGCCTATGCCTTTACAATGTCCTCAAATTATAATGCGCGGCCGCGGCCCGCTGAAATATTGGTTCACGACACTTCATTTGATATCATTCGGGCACGGGAAACCATGGATGACCTGCTGCGCGGAGAACGGATTCCTGAGATATTAAACACTCCCGGGCACTAGGGAAAGCCTATTTGAGAAAAGGGGTAGATCTCTGACATTCACAAGGGTTATACTTCCACTATTTACTTTTTTAAAAACAGACCCATGATTAGAAGAAAAAAGAAAAAAGGCGGTGCCCCTTTCTTTATGACCCTGTTAAGCCTCAGCGCCATCGTGATATTCGCGATCTATCATGCCGCTCGACAGGAGGATCGCTCCGAAAACGCGTCCAGGATTTCATTTTATGAAAAAATAGCGGTTAATGACGCCTTTATTTCCCAACTTCCGGCACACTATAACAGTGAACAAACCCAGGCGCTTCGGGATGCCGTGACTGATTTTTTAAATGCGGCCTGGGCGGACCAGGTCCATAAATCCGCCTTGTATGAAGTCAGCAACAAGATAGAAACCATTATGGCAGACCAGAAAATCGTTGAAAAAGAAGTTCAGGCGCTCTTGACTCTGATGCAAAAAAGGAGGGAGATGTAATGGGAATTCAACCGATCCCTTTTTGGAAATTAAGCGGCAGCGGGAATGACTTTATCATCATTGATTATCGGCGCCCCATGCCTTCACAGGATGAAATGCGCATGTTTGTTTCCAAAGTATGCCGCCGGGGGTTGTCAGTCGGAGCAGATGGGGTGATTTTAATTAAACCCTCTACGGTTGCCGATTACGGCTGGCATTTTTTTAATGCCGATGGCGGCGAAGTGGATATGTGTGCCAATGGCACCCGTTGTGCCGCGCGGTTTGCTTATGAAAATAAAATCGCCCCCGCAAAACATACCTTTGAAACCGCGGCCGGGATTGTCAACGCCGAAGTGCTTGAAGAAAATGGCGTGAAAGTCCGGGTTCAGCTGCCCGACCCTTCTCCCTTGCACCTTGGAATGGACATTGAACTCGGTGAGCTGACGTTAACAGGGCATTTTGTCAATACTGGCGTTGAGCATGTGGTTTATTTTGTGGATGATCCGGAAAAAACAGACATCATCGGGCTGGGACGAAAAACGCGCTATCACCATCTTTTTGCGCCTGGCGGAACCAACGCAAATTTTGTTGCCGTGACCGATCAGCACAAAATGACGATTCGGACCTATGAACGGGGTGTGGAAGACGAAACACTCGCCTGCGGGACCGGCTCTATTGCGGCTGCGCTGGTTGCCACTGCATTGGAGAAAGTATCCCCCCCGGTCGCCCTGCTAACTCGGGGCGGGATGACGCTCGAAATTGATTTTCGGCAGGACGGTTCTGTTTTTAAAGATGTCTTTTTAAAAGGAGACGCGCGGGTGATCTATAAAGGGGAAATCGAGCAAGAAGCGCTTCAAGTCTAACGTTGGAGAGGAATATTATGCAATTTCAGGGGTCCATTGTCGCGATTGTCACTCCCTTTAAAGGGGGCAGGGTTGATGAAGACGCGCTAAAAGATCTGGTTGAGTTTCATCTTGCCTCCGGGACAGACGGCATTGTCCCTTGCGGCACGACTGGAGAATCGGCAACGCTTACACACGATGAACACAAACGGGTCATCGAACTGACCGTGAAGGTGGCGGGTGGACGCATTCCTGTCATCGCCGGGTCGGGCTCTAACAGCACGGAAGAGGCGATTGCATTAACACTGCATGCCAAATCCGCCGGTGCAGACGGGGCATTACTCATTACACCGTATTACAATAAACCGACACAGGAAGGGCTTTACCAACACTATAAAAAAATTTCGGAATCCGTAGATATTCCACTCGTTTTGTACAACATTCCAGGGCGAACGGGGGTCAACATGTTCCCCGAAACTGTAGCCCGACTCTTGCCTTTGGAAAATATTGTGGGTATCAAGGAGGGGAGCGGATCCATCCAGCAAGTCGCCGAACTGATTCATCTTTGCGGTGAACGCCTGGCCGTGATTTCGGGCGATGATGCCATCACGCTCCCGATGATGGCCCTGGGTGCAAAGGGGGCCATTTCAGTCACCGCAAATATCGCCCCGGCAGACATGGCCAAAATGACAGCCGCAGCCGCCAGCGGAAATATGGCGCGGGCAAAAGATTGGCACAACCGGCTTTATCCACTGCATAAAACCCTTTTTTTGGAAACGAACCCCATCCCGGTTAAAGCTGCCCTCTCGCTTATGGGGAAATGCAGCGACGAAGTCCGGCTTCCACTCAGTGAGATTTCCAGGGAGAATAAAGACCGCCTAAAGGCGGCGTTAACAGAATACGGCCTTCTTTGATCCAGAGATGACCAGGATTGACCACTTGGCACAAAACCTTTTCTTTTCACATGATTTCTAGAAGGATGAGATAAATTATGAAGATTATCGTATCAGGCGCTGCAGGCCGAATGGGGCGCGCCATACTTGAAAGCCTGTATGAAAACGACGAGCTCGAACTGGGTGCGGCTTTGGAAAAAAAGGGACACCCGGCAATTCATAAAGATGCAGGCGACTTGATCGGGATTGGACCTTGGGGGGTCGCTATTTCGGAGTTTACAAAAAAATCCCTTCAAAGCGGGGATGTCATTATTGATTTTACCTATCCTCAAGGCACAGTCCAACTGATTCAGGACACTAAAAGCAAAGTCAAACCCATGGTCATCGGAACAACCGGCTTTACGAAAGACCATCTTAAAATTGTGGAATCAGCCGTCAAAAAAGTGCCGATTGTGCTCTCCCCGAATATGAGTGTCGGCGTCAACGTTATGTTTAAATTAATTGCAGAAGCCACCGCCGCCCTGGGAGAAGCCTATGACGCAGAAATCATGGAAATCCATCACCGCTTGAAAAAAGACGCGCCAAGCGGGACGGCCATCCGCATGGGAGAAGTCGTTGCAGCAACACGCGGGACCACCCTGCAACAATCCGGACGCTTTACAAGGCAGGGCAACATTGGTGCCCGTGAGGCCGGGGAAATTGGACTACAAAGTCTTCGTGCTGGAGACGTGGTCGGGGAACACACCATGACTTTTGCCGGCCCCGGCGAACGCATTGAATTGACACACCGGGCCCATAATCGAAATAACTTTGCGCGCGGAGCCCTCATGGCGGCGGAATGGGTAGTGGACCAACCACCAGGATTGTATGACATGATGGATGTTCTGAATTTGAAGTAACTATTTTTATATCACGACACTAACAGGAGTTTAGAAGTGAAGAAACTACAGGTTGAACTGGCGGATCGAATCAAAGATTTACCGCCTTATCTTTTTGCCTCCATAGACAAAATGAAACAGGAAGCGATTGACGCCGGAAAAGACATTATTAATCTCGGCGTGGGGGATCCGGATTTGCCCACACCGGCTCCGATTATTGACACCCTGCAAAAAGCGGCGACCAACCCAAAACACCACCAGTATCCCAGTTATGTCGGCATGTTGTCTTTTCGACAAGCGGTTGCAGACTGGTACAAACGACGCTTCAACGCCACATTTGATCCAAAGACCGAAGTGCTTTCTCTCATCGGCTCAAAAGAAGGGGTGGCCCACTTGCCAATGGCCCTGATTAATCCCGGTGACACAGCAATGATGACCGATCCAGGGTATCCCGTTTATGAAGCAGGAACCCTTTTTGCTGGAGGGAAATCGTATTTCGTCCCCCTTAAAATTGAAAATGGGTTTTTACCGGACCTTGATGCTATTCCGCCAGAAGTGGCTGATAAAGCCAAATTGTTTTTTCTGAATTATCCTGGAAATCCCACCGCGGCCGTGGCCAATCATGCCTTTTATGAAAAACTGGTCGCCTTCGCACACCGGCACAATGTTGTCATCTGCCACGACGCAGCCTATTCCGAAATCTATTACGACGGCAAGCGGCCTGTCGGTTTCATGGAAGTGGGTGGTGCAAAAGAAGTCGGAATCGAACTCCATTCTCTTTCAAAAACCTATAACATGACCGGATGGCGCATTGGTTTTGCAGTCGGAAACAGCAATATTGTCGGGGCCTTGGGACAAGTGAAGACCAATATAGACTCCGGTATTTTTCAGGCCATTCAGGAAGCCGGGATAACGGCGCTGGAAATGGACGATCAACCCCTTGCCGCCATTAGAAACATCTACCAGGAAAGGCGGGATGTGCTTGTGGGGGGGCTGCAAAAACTCGGGTTTAAAGTCGATCCTCCTCAAGCGGCCTTTTATGTCTGGATTCCGGTTCCCCCAGGCCTTTCTTCTTCAGAAATGACGGCTAAAATGCTTAAGGAATGCGCCATCGTCACCACGCCCGGCAATGGGTTCGGCAAACATGGAGAAGGGTATTTCCGGATGACCTTGTGCGTAACCAAAGAACGCTTGCAAGAGGCGGTCGACCGGATGGAAAAAGCAGGGATTCGAGGATAAGAAAAGAGATCGAAACCGGAACCCAAAG
The DNA here is from genome assembly GCA_945787655.1 of Nitrospiria bacterium. Taxonomy (GTDB): domain Bacteria; phylum Nitrospirota; class Nitrospiria; order SBBL01; family JAADHI01; genus JAADHI01. The sequence continues at coordinate 7,271 of CALZIJ010000088.1, forward strand.
GGAAAAAACAGAGCAGTCCCCGCGCTTATCCCATACGGCTTTTATCGGCATCGGTTCAAATATGGGGAATCGGCTGGCCTTTTGCCAAAAGGCGATTTCGGCCCTCAAAAAAACAGCGGATGTTCAGATCGTCTCTGTCTCATCGCTCTACGAAACCGATCCAGTCGATTTTCTCAATCAGGACAAATTTTTAAATGCCGTGGCTCAGCTCAAAACAAGCCTGACTCCTCATGGCCTTTTAAAACAGTGCCAGAAAATTGAACGGTCTTTGGGGAAAGAAATCAAAGTCTCAAAAGGACCCCGTACGATCGACCTGGACCTTCTGTTTTATGACGCGCTCGTGCTGACCGCTCCTGACCTTGTCCTGCCGCACCCGGGCGCGGTGAGCCGGGATTTTGTATTGATTCCTTTTTTGGAAATCACACCCGAGACGACAAGTTTTCCCTTTCCACAACCTCTAAAAAACCGGTTTACTGCCTTGAGAAACAAAAACCTGAAACACATCCAAAAGAGATATCCTCCGGGTTGGGAAAAAGGCAGTAAGCTCTAGGGGGAATATGCGGACGGTTTCAAGCATTAACACGGTCAAAAGGATTATAAAAGAATCCCGACACGGAAGCATCGGCTTTGTTCCCACGATGGGTGCTTTGCATGAGGGTCATCTTTCTCTCATAAAAAGGGCCAAAAAAGAATGTGATTTTCTTGTGGTTTCGCTTTTTGTCAATCCATTGCAATTTGGTCCCGAAGAGGATTTAGACGTTTATCCAAGAAATCTGGCTTTGGACCAAGGAAAAGCACGTGCCGCAGGAGTAAACCTGTTTTGGACGCCTTTTAAAAAAACCCTGTATCCCGCAGGTTTTCAAACCACGATAGCGGTTTCACAAATCAGCCGACTCTGGGAAGGGCTTTTTCGGCCTGAGCATTTCACGGGGGTTTGTACGATTGTTACAAAACTGCTTCATGTGGTTCAGCCAAACCGGCTCTACCTCGGACAAAAAGATTACCAGCAAATTTGTGTTCTCCAACGCATGATTCAAGACTTGAACATTCCTGTACAACTTCGCGTCTGCCCCACCGTCCGCGAAACAGACGGCTTGGCCATGAGTTCGAGAAATCTCAGGCTTTCCGCCAAACAGCGCAACATTGCACCCCTCTTATATCGTGCACTTAAGGCGGCCAAAAAAAGGGTGACCGCGGGAGAACAACATGCTCACCGGATCATTCAAACGGCTGAGGCGCACTTGAAATCAAACCCCGATATCCGATGCGATTATCTTGCACTTTGCGATCCTAAAACGCTGGAACCCATTAAAAAGATTGAACACCGTGCAGTCCTCTTGGCCGCAATTCATATCGGCAAGGTACGGCTGATTGATAATATCCTGCTCAAGACCCCTTGATTTTTATTTTAAGCCCACTGACTTTTTGTAAAGCGCCATTGCTCGGCGCTGCGTTCATTGACAAAAAATTAATCGAAGTGATAGATTAGATAACTGTTCGTAGGTCACTTATCATGTTGGTTCAAATGAAAGTACGCGGGTTGATGTTCGACCCGTCAAATAATGCTTATATCATCATCTTAAGAGGTGAAGAGAATACGGACGTCTTGCCGATTTGGGTGGGAAGGCCGGAAGCGAATGCGATCAGTCTGGCCCTTGAAGGCATTTTTACGCCGCGCCCCATGACGCATGACCTTCTCAGAAATCTCATCAATACCATGAAGGCCAAGATCAATCACATTCTCGTCAGCGAATTGAGGGACAATACATTTTACGCGGTGATCTCCCTCGTATATGGAGGCAATACCGTGTCCATTGATCACTGCGTGCGGATGTGCCGATCTTTGTGGCCGAAGAGGCGATCAAAAAGCCCAGCTCCGAAGAACTTGACCGATGGCTTGAAAATTTACGCCCGGAAGACTTTGGAAAATATGACACATGATGACGTTTAACGGTTTGACCACCCCTGATTTTAACCGGGGAAAGAAATGAACGAAAGTAGCAGAACACCATGAATATTCCTCTAAAAGTCGATGCCATTATCTCCGACCCCAACACCAATGCTCAAATTGTCATCCTGAAAGATGAACAAAACCTTGAATTGTTGCCTATCTGGGTCGGAATGGCCGAGGGAAATGCCATCCGTTTTGCATTGGAGGGGATTGCGTCTCCAAGACCCTTGACGCACGATTTGCTTAAAAATTTTTTAAACCATCTAAAGGTCCCGTTGGAAAAAGTGCTCATCCACAGCATGAACGGCAGCACCTATTTCGCATCGCTCCACCTGGTTCAACCCCCTCCTGAAAAAAAAGAGACCTCTGATAAAAAAACATCCACTCACCCATCTGAAGAATCTGAAGAAATTACTGTAGATGCCCGGCCAAGTGATGCCATTGCCTTGGCCTTGAGAATGGGTGTTCCGATTTATGTCACTGATGAAGTCCTGCATAAAAAAGGGTCAGAAAACCTCGATGCCTGGTTGGAAAAACTAAAACCCACTGACTTTGGCCCTTATGATACATAATTTTATAGTTGACATAAGGCATTTTTTGTATCACAATTTGCCGTTATTGGCTTTATCTATTGTTGCACGAAAGGTTTAAATGAAAACAACAGCTTTTAAAAAAGCGGACATTCAAGCAAAGTGGTATCTGGTCGATGCCGAAGGCAAAACACTGGGAAGAATGGCCACCCAGGTCGCTAACATTCTCCGGGGAAAAAACAAACCGACTTTTACACCGAATCAAGACCTCGGGGATCACGTGATTATTATTAATGCTGAAAAGGTTGCAGTCACGGGAAAAAAAGAGACCGACAAAACCTATTATCATCATACTGGATATGTCGGCGGGATCAAATCAACAACACTCAAGAAACTGCGGGCTGAGAAACCGGAACGAATTATTAAATATGCAGTTCACGGCATGCTCCCCAAGACCAAGTTGGGCAATGCCATGGGAAAAAAATTAAAAGTCTATTCGGGAAGTACCCATCCTCACCTCGCCCAAAAACCAGAAGTATTATCGTTGTCAGTTTAAGGAAGGTTTTAACACATGGCTTCAGCACACAATATCGTGACCGGAAAACGGAAAAATGCAATTGCCCGCGTATATCTTACCCTAGGGGAAGGCAGCACCATTGTTAATGGCCGGGCTTCAGACGCCTATTTCCCCAGAGAAACATGGCGTTTTATTATTCGTCAGCCTTTTACCATCACCGATACCATTGGCAAATACAATGTTGTCGCCAATATTTCCGGTGGGGGTTTGACGGGCCAGGCCGGTGCCTTGCGTCACGGTATTTCAAAAGCGCTATTAGAAGTTGCTCCCCACTTGAGAGATCCGCTCAAAAAAGCAGGATTTCTGACCCGCGACGCCAGGAAAAAGGAAAGGAAGAAATTTGGCCAGAAAGGCGCGAGGGCCAAATTTCAGTTTTCAAAACGTTAAAGATCTTCAATTTATTTCAAGTTTAAAAAAAAGAAGGTCTTTTGACCTTCTTTTTTTTTGGCTGTTTGAAATAAGTATCGGATTTAAAGGCCACTATCCAATACCCTGAATAACGAGATACTCCCATGATTAAAATCGCAATTGTCGGCGCAACAGGCTACACAGGCGGAGAATTACTCCGCCTGTTGACAAACCACCCTAAAACGGAAGTCACTTGTGTGACCTCCCATCAGTCGGCTGGCGAACCACTGGTTTCCCGTCATCCATTTTTAAAAGGTCAATATACCCTTGATCTTGAAACCCTTGATGTAGATAAAATTTCTGAAAAATCTGACTTTGTTTTTGTTGCCCTTTCTCATACAACAGCGATAAAACCCGTTCAGCAACTGATCCAAAATGGAAAAAAAGTAGTTGATTTGTCAGCGGATTTTCGTTTGGATTCAGCAGCCCTTTACAAAAAGTGGTACGCTGTTGAACATACTGCACAGGAATTACTTCAAAACCGGGTATATGGCCTCTCCGAAGTTTACCGGGATAAAATAAAAAATTCATCTCTTGTCGCAAACCCGGGCTGTTACCCGACGGGAACATTACTTCCGGTTTTTCCTTTTTTAAAAAAAGGTCTGGTTGATCTGGACCGGGAAATCATTATTGATGCAAAATCGGGTGTATCCGGGGCAGGACGATCCGCGACTCCAAAAACCCATTTTCCCGAAGTCAATGAAGGACTGCTCCCCTACAACATTGGTTCACATCGTCATCTCCCAGAAATTAATCAGGAGATCACCCATTTTAGCGGACAACCCCCAAAAACTATCTTCACCCCGTATCTTTTGCCCGTTAACCGGGGTATTTTAACAACAATCTATCTTCCTTTAAACGAGACACTCACACAATCCCAAATTGACGCTGTGCTGACAGCATACAAAAGCGAGGGGTTTATTCGATGTATTGATCATCCGGCCAATATCTCTGCTGTAAAGGGAACAAATTATTGTGATATCAGCGCATTTGAAACACCTTCCAGACGAACTGTGATTCTCATCAGTGCCATCGATAATCTCGTTAAAGGTGCTGCGGGACAAGCCATTCAAAATATGAACCTTATGATGGGATGGGACGAGTCGCTCGGACTGATGACCCCAGGCCTCTTTCCTTAAATATTGAGCTCGGAAAAAATGAATAAAAAAGAAGAAATTAAATCAATTCGTGGAGGGATAACTGCTGTTTCAGGATTTAAAGCATCGGGTATTTCCGCAGGAATTAAAAAAAACGGGGCCTTGGACATGGCTCTGATCGTTTCAGATACACCCTGTACAGTCGCAGGGCTTTTTACCAAAAACCTTTTTGCGGCACCTCCTGTCTTATTAAATCGACGGCGCCTTAAAAAAGGAACAGCCCAAGCCATTATTATTAACAGCGGAAATGCCAACGCCTTTACCGGCACACAGGGAATGACAGATGCAAAACAAATGGCCTCTGAAACGGC
>CALZIJ010000089.1 GCA_945787655.1 Nitrospiria bacterium
GCGGGATTGGCGGTAGAACCGCGGAAGTGCCGAAGAAAGGCACACCGGGGGCGCTATCCGGTTTGGACGATGAAGCACCGGGACCCGTCTCCATGATTGGAAAGTAAGTGATCGTCAATCCGTAATCCAGTCGGGGCAGGGGGAAATTTAAATCCTCTGCCCCGACTTTATTTTAAGGGGGGAATATCGGAGTGAAAAGAATTTTTCAATTCGGCCTGGTAACAATCATGATCGGGATGCTTGGGATAATAGGAGAACCCGCAGCCTTCGGATATGAAGAAATCGATATCCAGAACGGAGGATCCATAGCCGGAACGATTACTTTAGATGGCGCCATCCCGGAGCCGCGTGTTTTTGCCTTGATTCAGTTTCCATTTGGTCCGTTTTGTAAAAAAATTTCAGATGGTCAGGGCAATGTCAGACTGAAGGAATTTGTTGTTCATAAGAAGAATAAGGGGATATGGGAGGCTGTGGTTTCTATCCGTGATATCGAGAAAGGGAAACCTTACCACCCGACCGTAGCGGATTTTGTTGCGGTGGATTGCATGTTTCATCCAGCCGATGTCGCTGATAGTGAACAATTCTCTGTAGATGAGGAAGGGCAGCTTCACCACGAGCATCCAAATGTGGCGATTATCCACAATCATCAACGCATGAATATGATTAACCGGGATCCCGTGGTTCATAATATTCAGGTGTATCAAAACGAAAAGGGGAATATTATTTTAAACACGCCGCTTCCTATATCTGATCAAAGACGAGGGGGTGTTCTCCATTATAAAAAGGGAAAGCGGATCTCCCAGATGATCTGCGGCATGCACGAATTTATGCAAAGCTGGGGTTTTGTGGTGAATAATCCTTATTATGCCAAGACAGCAAAGGACGGCTCCTATCGTATTGACGGTATTCCTCCTGGCACCTATAAAGTGAGTATATGGCATCCCCATTTTAAGGTATTTGACCAGGTTGTGACTGTGAAGGGCGGTACCATGACCAGACTTGATTTTGCCCTCGATGCCTCTCGGGTAAAACGGCCGGTCTATGAAACGCAAGAACAAACGCGCATTGATACAGCAACCCCCGAAGACCATTTGCTGCATGAAGGAGATGAGCGCATTATTATGGATTAAGTCATAAAAAAACCTGCAATCCTTAGGTTTGTGATCTCTCTGTTGATCAATCAATATAATCTGTGTATAGAGAAGCTATTTTAGGTTTATCTTACATTATTTAATGCGGTTTTATTACAAGGAGAGGGCATATGCGGGATTTGTTAACCGTATGGATTCATTTGATTGCGGCGATTTTCTGGATTGGGGGGATGCTTTTTTTTTCTGTGATTTTGGTGCCTTGTCTTCGTAAGTGTTTGGCGGCATCTGACCGGGCGATACTTATACGGCAAGTCGGGAAACGATTTCGTGTGTTTGGCTGGATTTCACTGGCAGTATTATTTGTTACCGGCTTGATGCGATTATTGCAAAATGGCGTGTTGATTGAAGCGTATGGAAATATTTTAAAGGTCAAGTTTGGACTGATTTGTTTGATGGTTGTCTTGGCGGTTCTTCATGACTTTATATTTGGGCCAAAAGCAAGGCAGTATGCCGTTGATGGAGGAGGGGATAATCCTTACTTGAAGGCAGGGCGGTGGGTTGCCCGATTTAACCTTGTCGTTGGATTACTCATTGTGCTTTCTGCAGTTTCATTGGTTCGTGCTTACTGATGATTTGAAAACTGTATGTTCAGGGTGGAACGAATGAACCATCATTTAAAAACAGACACGGCCTATACACTAGACTCCGATCCGATCAAAATATTAAAACAGGAACACCACGATACATTACACCGATTAGAGATGATCGAGCGGACTTTGCAATATCTTGAAAGTCTGCCGAATGAAACGGCTCAAAAAAGGCGCCGGATTGAGCAGTTACGCTTGCGTGACTGGATTCATGAACTCTCACATAGGATGTCTCTGCACTTCATGATGGAAGAAGAAGCCCTTTATCCGGTATTGGCCGAATACGTCGGGGAGGAGCATGGCCCGATTGAGATCATGATTCAGGAGCATGCTTTGATTAAATCCCGATTTACGCTTTGGGAAGCGCGGGTGAATACCTTGTGTAAAATGACGGGCCTCATGAGAGAAACGGCGCTAAAGGGAGTAACGTCCGTGGGACATCAAACGATAGCTGAATTGAGATTGCATATCAGTAAAGAAGATCAAATTCTATTTAAAATATGTGAGGTATCATTTTCAGAAGAAGAAAAACATTGGGTCTCCCAAAAACTTTACACCTTTAAATCTCTTTAATCTACTCAAGTTATCTCATTTAAAATTCGATTTTTTTTCAAAGCCTGTTGCGGATATAAAGACGGCTCGTCCGGGCCGAAAAAAAAGCGCTGCATATTATTTTTTAAAAAAATAATCCATCTGTATTGGATGTATCAATTTTTGTGCCATTTTGACCGATAAGAGCATTATATTGTTTGAAAGTCCACTTTTTTATACACATTTAAAGAATTAGTGGTAGACTTGTAACAAGGAGGGCAGCGCAATGAATAAAATGAAAAAGGTATTTACTGCCATTTGTTTGGCCGTTATTTCTGTTTTATTTTTGATGACCTACACCATTATTGCAAAAGAATTGCCCGTTTTAGTTGATGTTTCAGAGCTTAGTGAGGCGTATGACGGTAAACGTGTCGCCGTTATGGGGTGGGCAAGATCTGCTGAAACCAAGCGCGGCCGCATGGGGTCGAATTATGTCGAAACCAAGCTGGGAGAAGAAGATAATTCCGTGACGGTTTTTAGTTCTTTCCCACCCTATAATATCGTCAATAGCCGGGTGATTGTTCAAGGGGTGTATCACCATCATGGACGATATGCCGGTTTCCTGGCCGACCATTATATTGTCGCTGAAGCATTAATGAAGGATTGGGGATAAAGTGTTACGATTACAACTTAGGCAATATTCTCTTTAAGAGCCGGGTGCAGCATGTCCCCGGCTCTTTTTATTTTCGGATTCAAAGTTTTATTCATCTCTATTCATGCGATAGCCCCTGAGTAAGCATTGCCATTTTTCAAGAGGGAATGCTGTGTTTTGAGCCGCTTTTTCCAGTTTACATAAAGAGCGGTGCAATCGAGACAGGTTGGCCGCTTTCCATGTTTCTCCTTTTTTTTGACATCCTTGATCGAAGTCAATCAGAAATACCTGCGTTTCTTCATTGATTAAAATATTATGGGCATTTAAATCTGCATGAAAAATTTGACGGTCATGAAATTTTCGAATGGTTTCGCCGGTTTTAAGAAGTATTGTCTCAGACAGTCTTTTTGTGTTTAATTGTTCCGCAAGCGAATGACAGTCGGGAAGGGCCATTGTCAAAAGGTCGGCGGTATATCCACAGCCGGATTGAATGATCCGTGCCGCAACGGGTTGCGGCACGGGCAGGCCTTGCTCAAACATCTCGTTTAACAGATGCCATTCACGCCAAGCCCGGGTGCGTGACAGGCCGGTCCAAAAATAATGGTCTGTCACGAGTTTCGAAATAAAGCCTCCTCGTTTATAATGTCGAAGCACGAAGGTGTGAGGCGGCTCTGAAACAAAAAGTACATTTCCCCTGCCGTGTGCTTCGCCAATCACTTTTTGGGCTTCTCGCCATGCGGGAGCTTCGAAATATGCGGGATTTATTTTTTTTAATATGCCGGGATCAAATAAGAAATGCTGGTTTTTAATCCGTTGATAAGACGGGGTCATCGTCATCCTTTGCCCTTGGTTTCGCCACCAAAATCCCTCTGCCTGCTCAGATTTTCTGCTTTGGGAGATGTTTGCCATACCATTCCCGTGATCAGGACGCTGCAGGCCGTTTGGCCCGAAACCCGTCTGACCTGGGTGATTGGTAAACTGGAGGCCCGGTTGGTCGGGGATTTGCCCGATGTGGAGTTTATCATTTTTAACAAGTCGAGGGGATGGACTGAATATAATGCCCTTCGTCGTAAACTTAAAAAAAGGCATTTTGATATTTTGTTACACATGCAAACCTCGATGCGCTCGAATATTGCCAGCCTAATGATTCCTGCGGATGTCCGCTTGGGTTTTGACCGGGAGCGGGCAAAGGATTATCAATCATTTTTTACCACAGATCAAATTTCGGCAAAACCCCGCCAACACGTGATGGAAGGGTTTCTTGAATTTTTGAATGCATTGGGAATCAAAAAGCGGTGTATTGAATGGTATATTCCCGTTTCGCCTGAAGCCGAAAAGGCCGCGGAAGAGATTCTTCCGGGTCATCAACCGACGCTGGTCATCAGCCCCTGTGCCAGCCCGCGTTTTAGAAATTTCCGTAACTGGCATATTGAGGGGTATTCGGCTGTTGCGGCGTATGCGATTCAAAAATACGGATTTCGAGTGGTGTTAATCGGAGCCCCCACTCCTGTCGAGCGGCATTACGGAGAGCAGATTTCAAAACAGATTGAATCCCCGATTATCAATCTCATTGGAAAAACAGGGTTAAAGGATTTACTGGCGATTTTAAAACGCGCCACGCTTGTGGTCGCCCCGGATTCCGGCCCTGCACACATCGCGACGGCTGCCGGTACGCCGGTGATCGGTTTATATGCGACGACGAATCCGGATCGGGCACGGCCCTATTTGAGTGAGAAATGGCTGGTCAATCGGTACCCTGAGGCGGTCCGGACTTTTTTGGGAAAAAGTCCGGACGATGTGCCCTGGGGAACACGCGTTCGACGCGAAGAAGCCATGTCATTAATCACCGTTGATGCGGTAACGGCCCGGCTGGATGAATTCATGGCTTCCCTTTAAAATTCAGATTCAATTTATTTTAACGGTTACGACAGTAGTTTGTGATCTTTAAATTCAAGGGTACGCACGACTGCCGCTCCGTTTTCAGTCGAGATGACCCGCCGTGTGCCGGGAAGGTAATTGCCTTCAAAAGGGCAGGGTATTTCTGTAAAACTATCGACATCGATGAGTTTTCCTTCCCCTGAAAAATAGAAGACAACGTATTGGGTGGTCAGTGATTTCCCGTCTTCTGTGGTCATGACATCTTCAATATTAATGGTGAAGCGCATGCGCGGGGTCGTCCGCGAAATTTGGCGAATCCGGTCGTCTTTAATCCGGTAGCGGGAGGCCATGCCATCTCCGTGAATTAATATTTCTTTTCCAAGTGGATGTTGATCCTCTCTTCCAAAGGTGACCTTATGTTTGCCATCGGCATCTTCAAAAGTACGCCATGCACGGTGTGATGTAATCATGCCGACTTCATCTTCTATCCATTTTTTCAAGGCGTCTTGTCCATCCGGCAAGGCCATTTGAATCGACATCTCTTTTCTTGATTTGATTCGAACCTCCCCTTGGTAGATTTCCCCGTCGTTATTGCAAACCAGGGTGGCAGAGAAACCGGGGAAGTCTTTTCCCCATCGTGAGGTTTTGTCAAAGGCTTGTTGCAAAAGTGCTTTTGCCTTGGGGTCGTCCTGTACATCTGTCTTTTCTTGTGTGGGTTCATAGTGTGCCATTTCGTGGACTCCTTTAATTTGCAACGATGATTAAACACATCATTGATTGATTAAAAATATTGAAACTTTGAATGTACGTTGAATGCGGTATTTTATGCAAGGGGTTCAACCTTGAAAGGTGGTATCCCATTCTGCCTCTTTGAATCCGACGAGTATGCCATTTGCTGTTAACACAAAGGGGCGCTTGACCAGTTTCCCGTTGGCGCTGAGCAGATCGATGGCTTCATCTGCCTGCATCGTTTTGATTTTTTGGCTCAGTTTCATTTCTCTATAGACCAGCCCGGAGGTATTAAAGAGTTTTTTGAATTCGCCGTCGAATTGTTTTAATGCCGTTTTCAGGGCTTTTTTGGTTGGGGGCTGATCAACAATGGGTATTTTTTTATAGGGGATCTGGTGTGCATCGAGATATTTAAGGGCTTTTCTGCACGTGCTGCATTTTGCATATTCAAAAATGGTGACTTGTTCCATGTGTCTCCTCATTGTTGTTATTGATTTCATCCAGAAACCCAAGCTGAAGTGTGCCGCTGTCGATTGATTTTTGGGCCTCTTGATACCGTTCGTGTTGACCGAGATCATTCCAGTATCCTTCTGTAATGAAGGCCATGAGTTTTTCATTTGAGCGGATCATGTCTATGTAGGCATCAATAATGGAATAGGGGGTGTTTTCCGGAATATAGGAAAGGGCCGCCGGATCAAGGATGTGCAGGCCGGTAAACATCATTTTCCTTGTGGTCTGATTTTTCATGTCGAGCTTTCCACGGATGTTCCGAATTTGGCCAGACGGGTCAATTTCTATTGTCCCGAATGCTGCCTGGTCGGGATTTTCCCTCAAAACCAGCGTGGCCGTTGCTTTTTGTTTCCGGTGGAAGGATATCAGGTTGTGCAGGTTGATGTCGATGAGGATGTCTCCGTTCATCACAATGAATGGCGTCTCTCCGAAAAAATTTTTGACTTTTCTGATGCCTCCACCCGTATCGAGGATCTCTGTTTCTTCAGAGTAAGTGAATTTTAGCCCATAGTGTGATCCGTCTCCCAGTGCTGTTTTAATTTGCTCTCCAAAGTGGTGAAGATTGATCACAATTTCCGTAATGCCATATCGTTTTAACAGGAGGAGATTGTATTCAATCATAGGTCGTCCCCCGATCGGCAGCAGGGGTTTGGGCGTGTGGTCAGTAAGGGGCCGGAGCCGCGTTCCAAGACCGGCTGCCAAAATCATTGCCTTCATTTTTTTACCACAAGATTCATATTATGAGGATTGAAATTCCGGTACGGACGCTGCCAGTAAATCAAACAGCGGTTTTAATCGGTCATATTGCAGGAGGGTCTGACGGGCTTTTATCAGGGTTGGCGTCACAAAGGGCAGCAAGTGGTTTTTATGTTTGACTTGATCGATATAAACAAAGCGTCCTGCGGCTTTGAGGTTGCGCTGAAAACTGATTAAATCAAACGATTCCCGGAAAAGGACAGGGTCTATCACATCTCCCCCCCGGATTCGCCATTGCCGGACATAATATTCCAAGCAGGTATCGATGACTTGTGTGGGCAAATCAATATAGGAATCCCGTAATAGCGAGGCCAGATCATATTCTGCTGGTCCCATCAGGGCATCCTGAAAATCAATCACTCTGATGTTGATTCCGTCCTCCCCCGGTTGAATCATCAGGTTCCGGCTGTGGTAGTCCCGATGGGTCAAAACCTTGGGTAATGCGTCGAAGTGTGCGGACAAACTTGAAAAATAGGCTTGAAGTTCTTTTTTATGTGCAGGTGAAAGATCGGGTGTGCCTTTTCGTTTTTCAATACCGAATTCAATAAAATGATTAAATTCCCATTCAAAGAGGGATTTGTCGTAATAACGTGTGTGTGCAATGGTTTGTTCCCTCAAAATGGGGGTGCCGTTTAATTGTAATGAAATAAGAACGTCGATCGCTTTTTGGTAATATTCACACAGGCGTTCTGTATTGGTAAAATGTTTTCCGATTTCATCGGCAAAGGTGAGATGACCTAAATCTTCCAAAAGCAGCCAGCCTTGGTCCGGGTCGTAAAAATAAATTTCGGGCACGGCAATCTTACAATTTAAAAGATGTCTTTGAACATTGAGAAAAGGTAACTCGGAAATGGCGGCGTCAGAAGCGGTCGTGACTTCCTCCGACGGCACTGCCGCGCCGGTATGGGCCATGGCCATCAAAATACACGAATGCGGCCCTTCATTGCTTTCCCAGTTGAGCCGATAATAAATCCGGTCGGAGGCATCTCCTGCCAGTGGATTGACGCTTATGGCTTCCACTGAATTTTCAAAGGTCTTTTGGATTATCCGAAGGAGTTTCTTTTGATCAATCATGGCTCTTTTTTTTCGAGGCATTGGTTTAAAGGACGCATTTATAGTGCCATTAAACAGAAAAGGTGTCAACGTGTGAAAGGCAGGTTCTAAAGCGGTGTGTCTGAGCGATTTGGACGTTTTTAAAAAGAAGGCAGCACGTTGAAGAACAGGAAAAACTGGAGCGGGAGACGGGATTTGAACCCGCGACCAAGAGCTTGGGAAGCTCCTACGCTACCACTGCGCCACTCCCGCTCATATCGTGTCAAATTGCGTGGAAATTAACATCGATGAATGGGAGATGTCAATATGGCGAGATGAGGCCGGGTTTGACTTTTGTGATGATACGTATTAAGACCTGTGTTCGTTTTTCCACTTCTCCAGATGAACCATTGAAATAATAAAAATCCTGATCTAGACCTGCGGCGTGACGGTGAGTTCCAGCGTTACATCGATTGGCTATGGACTCCATTTTTAATCCCATTTAAATCCCGATTTTTACCGATGCGTCTGAAAACCCTATGTTATGATCCGTCTATCCTCCTGAGCCTGTCCACTTGCGCGTATTTTTGGGACTGTGACCTGAGATCAGGCTTGGCCTGAATTGGGGTGAGCTGATTGACTTTATCGCCAGAACCGTAGTTAATATTGCAAATAGCGATATCGGCGGGATAAGAAAAAAGCATTCATAAGGTCTTCCCTGGTCGTTATTATTTCCAATTGTTCTATTTCGCCGTGACAAGCGGTGGATTTCCCAAAAAACATCGGTATTTTCAGAGGCACAGTTGCACCAGCACCTATAAATGTATTATAGAGGAGATATCCCATCGGGCTTTTCAGCGCGATGCGGACGCATCACCGAATCATTTGGAAAATAAACCCATGCATCCGAATGAAGCACTGATCCAACAATTTTATACTGCATTTCAAGGGAAGGACGCCGAAGGGATGGCCCGTTGCTATCATCCCGATGTTGTCTTTACTGATCCGGTTTT
>CALZIJ010000090.1 GCA_945787655.1 Nitrospiria bacterium
GGCCCGGAATTTAACGGATTTGCCTTTCCGTAAATAACAGTTAAGAAAAAAACCATTCCAGGAACCCTCAAGCCCAATTGAATCACTGGGTTTGAGGGTTTTTTATCATTATGCTACAGCACTACTTATCATGCCCCTCAAATGTTACAGCCTCTTGAGTCACTCAAACAAGCAAAAATGATTTTATCTTAGCCGAACAAAGTATGATCTCTCTAAAATAGCCTGAGCCGTACAAAACCAACACAGGAAAGTGATACCCGATACCCTTCCTTTGGCCAGTAATATCACGACAAAATTGTACGAATTCAGGAGAAATTGTCACAAAAATAATATTACCCCTTCCCTTTCATTTCATTAAACAAAGCAACTAATATTATTAACTTATTGATTTTAAATAACAAATTATATACCAAAATAGTTTGGCCCCTTTTTTGCTTAGTTCCCTTTTGTATTTTTAGAGTACAAATATAAGGTCTTTGGCACGATCGAAAACTGAAAGGGGATTTTTAAGATGTCTGAAACGAAATTAAAACTACTCTCGTTTACCGGAAAGATGAAGACCCTCCATTTGACATGGGTCGCTTTTTTTCTAAGTTTTTATGTCTGGTTTAATCATGCTCCCTTGATGGCCTCCATTCGAGAAACCCTGAATCTGTCACCGCAGGAAGTGAAAGTGCTTTTAATTTTAAACGTGGCACTGACAATTCCGGCTCGTGTCGTAATCGGGATGATGGTCGACCAATACGGCCCGCGCAAGATGTATTCCCTGCTTCTCTTTATTTCAAGTTTTCTTTGTTTTGGCTTTGCGATGGCCGATACCTTTGAACGCATGGCCATCATGCGGTTTCTACTCGGGTTTGTGGGCGCGGGTTTTGTCATCGGCATACGCATGGTCGGTGAATGGTTTCCGGCAAAGCAGGTCGGTTTGGCCGAAGGGATTTACGGCGGATGGGGGAATTTTGGCTCTGCGGCTGCGGCCATGTCCTTGCCCACCATCGCTATGTTTATCGGCGGATGGCGCTCCGCCATTGCCATGACCGGCGTGCTTTCATTAATCTTTTCGGTCATCTACTACTTTTCTGTTTCCGATACCCCCAAGGGTTCGACCTATTTCAAGCCAAAAAAACACGGGGCGATGGAGGTCACGAGTGTCGGTGATTTTTACCTTTATATTATTATGAATATCCCCATGTATGCCGCACTGGCGGTCTTGGCCTGGAAACTGGGGCCCTCAAACCTGGGGTTAATCAGCGGAAGCCCAACCAATTTCATTTATGCCGGACTCGCCGCACTCTATCTCTTCCAGACTTTCCGTGTGTATCAAATCAACAAACATGTGTTCACCGAGGTCATTCCCGCTATTGAGAAGTATAAATTCAAACAGGTCGCGATTCTGGATCTTGCCTACCTGGTCACCTTTGGTTCGGAACTGGCGGTGGTTTCAATGCTGCCGCTCTTTTTTAAAGACACCTTTGAAATGTCCCAGGCCACGGCGGGTCTGCTGGCTTCGGGCTATGCCTTTATGAACCTGTTTGCCCGTCCCGGTGGCGGGCTCATCAGTGACAAGCTCGGGCGGAAACCCACGCTCCTCTTTCTATTAGTCGGTCTCTCCATTGGATATTTTATGATGGGACGTATCAATTCAAGCTGGCCAATCCCGCTGGCTGTAATGGTCACAATGTGCTGTTCGTTTTTTGTGCAATCCGGAGAAGGGGCCGTCTTTGCGATGGTGCCCCTGGTCAAGCGTCGCCTCACAGGCCAGGTCGCCGGTATGGCAGGGGCCTACGGTAATGTGGGTGCGGTGAGTTTTTTAACGGTACTTTCCTTCGTGTCCCCTCAGGTATTTTTTATGGTCATTGGCGCGGCAGCCATTATTTCCCTCGCCGCTGTAATTGACACCGATACCGGCCAACCATCGGCCCTCATCAATGGTTAGGCCCTCACCGCCCTTCGCACCAACGATGATGCGCAGGGTGCCGCTGCTTCCGTACCGTCAATGATAAGAATCCTGACGGTACGGAAGCAGATCAGGAAAACAAGACTCACCATTATATTCCTGTATATTCCAGTTCTTTCCAAGCCACATCAATCACCTTGACCCCCCTCCTTATTCCACACTATACTTCCACAAACTCCCTATAGGAAAAAAATCCTTTCTCTAAAAAGACTCTTCTAATGCCTCTACTTCAAATTAAACTTCTCGGAGATTTCAGCCTTCTCTATGACAATCAAACCGTCACAGGGGTCCTCACGGAACGCGCACAATCCCTGCTCACTTATCTGATACTGCGACGCGGTGCGCCGCAATCCCGGCAGCACCTGGCTTTCCTCTTCTGGCCGGATTCGCACGAAGGCCAAGCCAGAACCAACCTTCGGCAGTTACTGCATCACCTTCGTCGATCTTTCCCCCTTGTCGATCAATTTTTGGAGATTACAGCCCAGACGCTTCAATGGCGCATCAATTCAAAGCATCACCTTGATGTCTCGGAATTCGAACGTTTGGCGGATGTGGCCGATGGCACAAACCCGTCGGCAGGTCCATCGGCGACCGTATCCAAACTTGAGAAAGCCGTTGCGCTTTACGACGGCAAGCTTTTGCCCGCTTGTTATGAGGATTGGATCCTGCTGGATCGGGAACGCCTGGAGGGTCTTTTTTTGAGCACCCTTGAACGCTTGATCGCTCTTTTAGAAAAACAAGGGCAATACAAAGCCGCCATTCGGTACGCAGAGTGCCTTCTTCAACATGACCCCGTCCAAGAATCGGCCACCCTTCAATTGATGCGTCTGACTGCCTTGTCTGGTGAGCGGGCCAAGGCCCTGCGTATTTATCATGCCTGTGTAACGGTACTTCATAGAGAACTTGGCGTCTCTCCCGGCCCCGCAGTCCGNCAAAGAAGCCCCAGGTCGATCTCGTGGAAAATTTTCCGCTGACCGGGCGAAAGGAAGCATGGGAAAAGCTCCAACACCTCTGGCAAAAAAGTGCCCGGGGCGCTTCTCATTTTGTGGCGATCACAGGTGAAGCCGGCATTGGGAAAAGCCGTCTGGCTCAGGAAATGGAGGCATGGGCCCGTCGTCAGGGCATTGCCACGGCCTGGACACGATCATACGATGTGGAAGGCAATCTTGCCCATGCATCAGCGGTGGATTGTTTACGCGCGCCAGCCTTGAATCCCGGACTCAAAAAACTGGAACCCATATGGCTTACGGAGATCTCACGCCTCCTGCCGGAGATCCTAACGGAACACCCCGATTTGACGCGGCCCGCACCCTTGACGGACGATGCACAGCGTCAAAGATTATTTGAAGCCCTTAACCGGGCCATTCTCATACAAAAACATCCCGTCATGCTTTTGATTGATGATTTTCAATGGTGTGATGGTGAATCCCGCAAGTGGCTACACCACCTGCTTCGCTTCGACCGGCATGCCCCGCTTTTGATCGTCGCGACAATCCGGACTGGAGACGCCCAGATTGAGACATCGCTCACTCCTTTATTGCTGGCGCTTCGCCGTTCCGGGCAATTCAGCGAAATCAAACTCGTCCCGCTGGATGAGGCTGAGACCCGATCGCTGGCCAAACATTTGGAAGATCAAAACTCTGACCCGGCCTTGGAAGCGCAGCTCTATCGGGAAACGGAAGGCAATCCCTTGTTTATCGTGGAATACATACGCGCAAAATTGTCCTTGAAAGACGGTACAGGAACCGCTGTTGATCTTGAAACGCTTCCTCCAAAGGTTCAGGCCGTAATCCAGGCGCGCCTGGGACAGCTCTCACCGCATGCCAAGGCACTGATCGGTGTCGCCTCGGTCATCGGCCGGGCCTTTACAATGGACGTCCTGGCCAAAACAAGCGAGAGTACAGAGAAGCTCCTGGTGGCCGCCCTGGATGAATTGTGGCGGCGGCGCATGATCCGGGAACACAGCGCGGAGGCCTATGACTTCAGCCACGACAAAATACGGGAAGTGGCCTACGCCGAAATCAGCCCCATGCGGCGGCGCCTCCTCCACCGAAAGGCGGCACAAGCCCTGGAAAGCATTTATAAAGAGAACCTCGATGCCGTGAGTGCTCAAATCGCCGGTCATTATGAACGGGCACACTGTCCTGAAAAAGCCATCCTGTATTATCAATGGGCCGCCGGGGTCACGCAGCGTATCTTTGCGAATCTAGACACCATCCATTTATTCCAACGGGCCCTTTCGCTGCTCAAAACACTTCCTGAAAATCGAGACCGGACAACCCAGGAACTCGCGCTTCAAACATCACTTGGCATCCCGCTTGTTGCGATTAAGGGATACGGCGCTTCAGAAGTCATGACGACATTAAGCAGGGCACAGACACTCTGCACGCAGATCGGGAAATCGCCGGACCCGCCTATTCTCCGTGCATTGGCCATCGCCCACCTTGTCAGGGGACAGCTCCAACAGGCTTGCGAACTCGGAGGCCAGCTGCTTCACCGGGCCGAGGATTCGAAAAATGACATCCTGCACGTAGAGGCCCACTACGTCTTAGGGGTGAGCTTTTTTTGGATGGGAAAATTTCCCAGCGCCCGTGCGCAGCTGACGCGCGCGCTTATCTTTTATCATCCAAAGAGACACCATTCTCACATCACCCTATACTCCCAGGATGCCGGGGTCATTTGCCTGAGTCGGCTCTCCTACCTCCTGTGGTTTATTGGCCAGCCGGAAGACGCCCTGATCAAATCCGGAGAAGCCTTGGAACTGGCCCAACAATTGGCCCATCCTTTTAGTCTCGCCTATGCGCTGAACTTCGCCACCTGGCTTCACCATGATTGTCGCAAAGAACAACGCGCACGCACACTCGCAGAAAAGGCTGAGGCCCTCTCAAATGAACACCGCCTTGGATTTCTGAATCCTATGGGGAAGATTTTTCAGGGGTTCTATTTATCGAAAGACGGGGATATTGAGCGGGGTATCACTCTCGTGCGCGAAGCCTTGTCAGAATATGAAACCACAGAACAACATCTTTATCGGCCTTATGCCCTGTCTCTCCTTGCCCGAATATACACTGATGCAAGGGCGTATGAACCGGCATTCGATGCACTGGACAAGGCCCTGTCCCTCTCAAAGACCTTCGGATTACATTTTTGGGATGCGGAAATTTATCGGCTAAAAGGTGAAACCCTGCTTCAACAAGGCGAGAAAGATCATGCTGAAGCAGAGACTCAGTTCCAAATGGCGCTGGACGTTTCGCAGACACAAGAGGCAAAGGCGCTTGCGCTTCGGGCGGCAATCAGCCTCGGTCGTCTGTGGCACGATTTAAAATCCACTCAAAAGAAAACACAGGCCGCGGAAATGCTCGAACAGATGATCCGTTTATTTCCCAAAGATTTTGAAACCCAAGACCTCAAAGACGCCAAGGCCCTTCTCATCAAACTATCCCAAAAGTAGCGGCCGTATTTTCCGCTCCTCATTTCCTGCAAAAAACGTTTTTTTCTCAAATTCTTTTCGGGAGAACGCTTTATAGAACGTTTTAAGAACGCCTCATCCCTATACTCACTTCCAGAGGCGCAGGAAAGCCTCTTTCACAAACAGAGCAAGGTATTGCATAAGGGCCGCTTTGGCCAACATGAACCCAAAACAAAATAAGGAGTATGATCATGTCCATGACACCGACATTCGATTCAATCCAATACAAGGAAACAACCCGAGAACAGTGGCAAGCCTCTGCACAGGCCTGGCATCAATGGGGCGCCATACTTGCGACATGGTTGGGACCGGCAACAGAAATGATGCTGGACATGGCGGCAGTCGCTCCCGGACATCGCATTCTCGATGTGGCCGCCGGCGCAGGGGGGCAAAGCCTGATTGCCGCACGGCGAGTCGGCCCAGCAGGTTCCGTATTGGCCACGGATATTTCAGACAAAATCCTTGAATTTGCGGCTGCAGACGCCCGGCAGTCGGGACTGGCCAATATCGAAACACGCGTACTGGACGGGGAAGGATTGGAAAGCCTGACGCCTGAATCCTTTGATCATGTCATCTCACGGGTCGGACTGATTTATTTTCCGGACCAGCAAAAAGCATTGAAGGGAATGCATCAAGCCCTGAAACCCGGCGGAAAAGTCGCCAGTATTGTTTATTCGACCGCGGAGCACAATGGATTTTTCTCCGTACCGGTCTCCATTATCCGCCGCCGGGCCAAACTGCCGCCGCCATTGCCGGGGCAGCCGGGCCCCTTCAGCCTGGGCGCTGCAGGAGTGCTTGAAGACGCGTACAAAAAGGCCGGGTTTAGGGATATCCGGACGCAAGTCATTTCCGCTCCTTTACGTTTGTCTTCAGCCGCCGAATGTCTCCGCTTTGAACAGGAATCCTTCGGCGCCCTGCATCAAATGCTGTCCGGCCTGGACCCGGCCGAACGGACGGAAGCCTGGCAGGAAATAGAGCAGGCATTTAAACAATTTGAGAATGAACAGGGCTTTGAAGGCCCCTGTGAACTGGTGATTGCAGTCGGAACCAAGTAAGGAATGGGTAACAATCTAAAATCAACTATAAGTCTTGCTCAATTTTAAGAATCCGGCCAGAATATTGAAGGAGGAATAGGATGAAAAATGTAAATGTAGATGCAATCAACGCCTTAAAGGCGCAATGCCGGGGGGAGGTGTTACTTCGCGAGGACGAAGGATACGATGCCGCACGGCAAATCTGGAACGGCATGTTTGACCGGAAACCCGGCATCATCGTCCGTTGCGTGGGCACCCGTGACGTGATCAATGCCGTCAACTTCGCCCGTCATCACGCGCTCCGCATTTCAGTCAAGGGCGGGGGGCACAACTCGGCCGGAAATGCGGTCTGTGACGATGGCCTGATGATCGATCTCTCTCTCATGCGTCGCGTTCATGTGGACGCGTATAAGAAAACCGCCCGAATCGATGGCGGCGCGCTGCTCGGTGATGTCGATTCCGAAACACAGCTCCACGGCCTCGCCGTTTCGGGCGGAGGGATCATTTCCCACACCGGCGTCGGCGGATTGACCCTGGGCGGGGGCTTCGGTTGGATTAGCCGCAAGCACGGCCTGGCGATCGACAACCTGGTCTCGGCGGAAGTGGTCACCGCGGACGGGAAGCTGCTGACCGCGAGCGCCACCGAGCATCCCGATCTTTTCTGGGGCATCCGGGGGGGCGGCGGCAACTTCGGTGTTGTCACTTCCTTCGAGTTTAAATGTGTGGACATCGGGCCCAAGATCTACTCGGGGCTCATCGTTAAAAAGTTCGAGGATGCAAAAGAATACATTCAATTTCACCGCGACTACGTCCGCACGCTGCCGGATGAGATGACGGTCTGGATGGTCATCCGGCACGCGCCGCCGCTTCCTTTTTTACCGAGCGAGGTTCACGGAAAGAGGGTCGTCGTCGTTCCCTTTGTGTGGCTCGGAAACGAAGAGGAAGGGAAAGTCTTGATCAAACCGATTCAGGAAGCCACGTCGTCACATGGCGAGGCAATCGGCATGAATCCCTGGGTGGATTGGCAGTCCGGCTTCGACGGACTCGTCGGACATGGTGCGCGAAACTATTGGAAATCGCATCATATCAAGGAACTCTCCGATGATTGTATCGACAAAATAATTACATTCGGCGGCACAATGCCTTCCCCTGAATGTGAGGTCTTCATCCCGCATATGGAGGGGGCGCCCAGCCGGGTGCCTTTCGATGAAACCGCCTTTTCACACCGAACAGCGCCCTTCGTGCTCAACATTCATACCCGATGGCAAAATGCCCCGGACGATCCGAAGTGCACGGCTTGGGCGCGAGACTTTCACGCTGCCACGGAACCCTTTGCCAAAGGCGTTTATGTCAATTTTTTAAGTGATGAAGGTGAAGATCGTGTCAAAGCGGCTTATACGGAAGGGGTTTGGGAGCGTCTGGTTCGCGTCAAACAGCAGTACGACCCACAGAACCTTTTCCGGATGAATCAGAACATCAAACCTTAATTAAAAAGAAGAACCTCAAGAGATAATCTAGTCTGTATTCTTTTCGAGAAAAGTATACAGACTAGATAAACGAAATGGAGATAAAAATGTATGTAAAGGCGTCCTCTACTGATTAGTAGTACAATATTCAAGCATGATGCGACCTGTTTCAGGCGGCTTTTTTTGTCCAAAAGACAAATCCTTGCAGTGCCAAGGCGATTACTTTAAGATCAACTTGGCACTGCAAACGAATCTCATTCATAGATAAAACACCATGTCTGGAAAACTGGAAGTCAGCGCAGGACAATACAGCGTCGCGGGAATAAAAAATCAAAATGACGATTCCTGTGGGATCAAAATCCCCGAAGACGATTTGCGCATGACCAAAGGTATCACCGCGGTCATCGCAGATGGCATGAGCGGCAGTGAAGGGGGAAGAGAGGCCGCTGAAGCCTGTGTGCTTGGTTTTTTGAGTGATTATTACAGCACCCCTGAATCGTGGACCGTTAAAACATCCGGAGGAAAAGTCCTCGGCGCGCTCAATCGATGGCTCTGCAGTCAGGGGCAACACCAACACGCTTCTTCCAAAGGCATGGTGACCACCTTCAGCGCCCTCATTATCAAGTCCACGACGGCCCATTTACTTCATGTCGGCGATACCCGGATCTACCGTTTTAGAAGGGGGGATCTGGAATGTCTCACACGCGACCACCGTGTCGTAATCAGTTCGGAAAAACAATATCTTTCAAGAGCCATGGGGATCGACGTTGATCTGCATATAGATTATAAAAGCATGCCGGTTGAAAAAGGAGACCTCTTTTTACTCACCACCGACGGCATCCATGAATATGTTTCCAGAGAAGAAATGATCATATTGCTTGAAGAAGCGGATGATCCGGAAAAAACAGTCCACCAAATCATAGAAAAAGCAAGCCGAAATGGCAGCCATGACAACCTGACTTGCCAGATCATGACTGTCGATAAGCTTCCTTTGCATAACAAGGAAGACCTGTATCAAAAATTAACTGAACTCCCCTTTCCGCCACCGCTTGAACCCGGCATGATGCTGGACGGCTATCGAATAATCCGTGAACTTCACGCCAGCAAACAGACCCAGATTTATCTCGCCCTGGATACAGAGACCCAAACGAAAGTGGTGCTAAAAACCCCATCAGTCAATTTTGAAGATGATCCGGGATACATCGAACGTTTTTTGCATGAAGAATGGGCGGGGCGCCGTTTACACTCTCCTCATATTTTAAAAATTCTGGAACTCAAACGGCGGAGAAGCTGTCTTTATTTTGTGACTGAATATGTTGAAGGGGAAACGCTTCGCCAATGGATGTCCGATCATCCCCATCCGTCCATCATTCAGGTCAGGAAAATTGTGAATCAAATCATGACCGGCTTAATGGCCTTTCATCACATGGAAATGCTTCACCGTGATTTAAAACCCGATAACATCCTGATTGACACACAAGGAACTGTTAAGATTATTGATTTTGGTTCAAGTAAAATTGCGGGCATCGAAGAAATCGATGTGCCTTGGGAACGCAGTCAACTCCTGGGAACCCGAAACTACACGGCGCCTGAATATTTACTCGGCTCGGCAGGTACCGAGCATTCCGATCTTTTTTCGCTCGGTGTGATGACCTATGAAATGCTGACAGGAAACCTCCCTTACAAAGAAGAACTCAACATTAAAAACCTCACCCGTCTTTCGTACATATCGGCGAGAAGACACAACCCGGAAATCCCTGCCTGGCTGGATAAAACACTGGAAAAAGCCGTTCACAAAGACCCAAGGAACCGCTACACCGTTCTTTCCGAGTTTCTGTATGATCTTTCCCACCCAAACCCCGCATTCCTCAGCAAAGAAGTGCCGCCATTGCTTGAACGTGATCCCATTACTTTTTGGAAAAGTCTGGTTATTGTCCTCGTTCTCGTTAATATTCTTTTATTGTATCTCTTATCGAAGTAAATCTTTTTTATCAATATAGGGATTCTGCCAGAACAGCAGGAGAACGGAATAGGCCGTGATCCTATTGAAAACGCTCGAATTCGGTCATACCTCGCCCCATCCATAAAACAATCATAAACCAAAGCGATTTTCTAAAATATTGACACTGCAAGACCTCATATTGTATTTTGATCGGTTAATGCGCACTGTTTTTAAGCACGATATGATGAATAACGGCAAAATACGATGATTTCAGTCCAACATCTTGGAAAACGCTACGGCGAGTTCATCGCCATTGAGGACGTCAATTTTACGGTTGATAAAGGACAAGTGCTCGCTTTTTTAGGTCCAAACGGGGCCGGAAAAACGACAACAATGCGCATCCTCACCTGCTTTATGCCCGCCACAAGTGGAACGGCAACCATCGCGGGGTATGATATTTTTGAACATCCGATGGAAGTCAAGCGCCGGATCGGTTATCTGCCTGAAACCCCGCCGCTATACCCGGAAATGACCGTCACAGAATACCTTGTTTTTGTCGCGAAAATTAAGGGTCTTTCCGCAACAGAACAAAAAAAGGGATTGTCAAACGCACTGGAAAAAGCCGGGCTCTCACAGGTTTCAAAGCGCTTGATTGCCAATCTTTCCAAAGGCTACCGCCAGCGTGTCGGACTCGCCCAGGCCTTGATTCACAATCCTGATGTCCTCATTCTCGACGAGCCGACCGTGGGCCTTGATCCGCGCCAAATCATTGAGATTAGAGAATTGATCAAAGGTTTAGCCGGCGAACATACGATTATTTTGTCCACCCATATTCTTCCGGAAGCCACTGCCGTTTCCAAAAAAGTGGTTATTATCAACCGGGGACGGATTGTCGCTGTGGATTCGCAGGAACATCTTTCTTCCCAAGTCCGAAAATCAGAAAAAATCTCGCTCCATCTTCGGCGAAGTACGCATGAATCCGTAGATATCATCCGGGCGATTGACGGCGTACTCCAGGTTATGCCTCAAAAGGAGACGGATCAGGACACCGTTGGCTTTATCGTCGAATCCGAACTCGGCCGGGACATTCGGGAAGAGATTTCTAAAACCGTCGTGGAAAAAGGCTGGGGACTTTTGGAGATGAAGCCGCTTGTTTTAAGTTTAGAAGAAGTCTTTCTACAACTCACGACAGAAGAACAAGGCATAGAAAATAACAATCAGACCCTTCAAGAAGAATCTCTGTTATCTCCCCTATCGCCTATGTCGTCGCCATGGTTTTCCTCTCTGTCTCTGATTTTTTATTTTACAACCAGATCCAGGCGTTCTCACGGGCCTCCATCCGGATGATGCAATTTCAAAACAGCCTGCCGGAATTCAACATACACGATTCGGTTTTTCGACCCACTCTGATGAATATGAGCGTCATTCTCCTGCTGATTGTGCCCCTGCTGACCATGCGGCTTTTTGCCGAAGAGAAAAAGGGGAAAACCAGTGAACTTTTGTTGACTTCTCCTCTGACGATTATTGAAATTGTTCTGGGAAAATTTATTGCCGTCATGATCGTATACCTGCTGCTCCTCTTGCTTTCGCTGCATCTGCCTCTGATGCTTTCCCTTGCAGTCGAAATTTCCTGGCCACCGCTTTTTTCCAGTTACCTTGGCTTATTCCTGATGGGCGGGGTATTCCTTTCCATGGGACTGTTTGCCTCGGCACTCACAGAAAACCAGATGATTGCGGCCGTCATCTCTTTTGGGATCCTCATCGGACTCTGGATTACCGGGGCAGCGGCGCATTCCGTCGGAGACTCAACCTTGGGGATGATCGCCAGTTATCTTTCCATTTCAAATCACCTGGATCAATTTGTCACAGGGCTGATCAGTACGCGCGGCTTAACCTACTTTATCTCCATGGCGGCTTTGGGCCTGTTTTTGACGCACCGTGTTGTGGAGTCACAACGATGGAAATAACACAGCAATCACAGGGGAATAATGGCGCTCAATAAAAAATTCACCGCTTTTCTGGGGATTCTCGGCGCACTATTAGCGGGTGCCGGCCTTTTTGTTTTTGCCATTTTTGGAGAAATGGTCTGGCTTTATACAATACTTGAATTATCAGCCCTGGTTTTTCTTTTTATCTTTTTTGTCACACATTTTGAAACATTAAAGGATATTTCAAGTCAACGGTCAACAAAGTTTGGCGTGAACAGTCTTTTAATGGTCATTATTTTTGTGGCCATACTCTCCATTATTAATTTCATACTTGCGCGTCACGAAGTGCGCTTCGACCTTTCCGACGCCCGTGCCTTTTCCCTCTCCCCGCAAACAGAACGCATCTTGGAAAATCTTCAGAACGATGTCAAAATAACCGGTTTTTTTGTTGAAGACAGCAAACATCGAAATAGCGCCAAAAACCTCCTTGAAAACTACAAACGGACTAGCAAAAAAGTCGACTACGAGATCATTGATCCGGATAAAAAACCCACACTGGTTAAACAATACGGCGTCACGGACTACGATAAAATAGTGGTGGAATCGGAAGGCCGCTCTGTTATCGCCCGGGATATCACCGAAGCCGCCGTGACTTCGGCCTTGATCCGAACCCGCCGTGAAAAAGGGAAAACCTTTTATTTCGTTCAAGGGCACGGTGAAAGAGACATTGACGAGTCGGGTCGTGAAGGCTACAGCACCATTAAGGAAACCTTTCAGAAGCAGGGCTTTACGATAAAAAAACTGACCCTGTTTTCAGAGAAAAAAATCCCTGAAGATGCCGATGTGGTGGTCATTGCGGGCCCAAAACGTCCTTTTACCGAAAAAGAATTTCTAATTTTAAAAACCTATCTTAAGCAAAATGGTCAGCTTTTTATCGCGATGGACCCCATGCAGGAAACCGGGTTAGAGGGGTTTTTATCCGAATGGGGACTCCAATTAAAAAACGACATTATACTGGATCCGGGCTCTGGACTGGGGGCATCCATTCCAACAGTCAGTCCTGGAGGATATCCGGAGCACGGGATTACATCGGGATTTGATCTCGCCACTTTCTTCCCTGTTTCACGCTCGGTCTCTTTTGACTCCTCTAAATCCAGTCAATTTCAGTTTTCACCCTTTCTCCAATCCGGACCTGAAACCTGGCTGACAGATCAGGTAGACGGAGATCTCTCTGTTAACCCGGAAAGAGACCGGAAGGGACCCATTGTTTTTGGTGGTGTTCTGTCCGCCATCGCCGATCATCCCATCTCAGAACCCGACTCCCCTAAAAAGATGCGCCTGGCCGTCATTGGGGATTCGGATTTTGCCTCCAATGGCGTAGCACGTTCGGCGGGAAATGCGGACCTGTTTCAAAACATCATCAGCTGGCTTGCCGGCGAAGAGGATCTGGTCTCCATTCGTCCCAGAGAAATCCCAACAACCACGCTGCTTTTAAATGACAAGCAGACCGGTGTCATCTTTTCTGTCTCTGTCCTTATTCTTCCTTTGGGTATTATGGGCATGGGACTGCTTATTTGGAGAAAAAGGCGACGGTTGTGAGGTTCAAAGGCACCATCTTTCTCACTTTTTTTCTCATTCTACTTGGGTTTTATCTCTACTGGGTAGAGTTACCGAATGAAGAAAAGAAACAAGAAACATTTCTGAACAAAGGGAAGTTATTTCATTTTCAACTTAACGAAATATCACGCATTACCATTCGTTCACCCAAGGGAGAAGTGGAATTAGAATACTTTCCAGGCCATCCTTCTTCTCCGTGGCGTATTTTTCATCCTGTTGAAACGATCGCAGACCAGATCAGGGCGGATGAATTAGCGAATCTCATTATCGGCTTAAAAGCCAGCCGCCTTGTTGAGGCCAAACCCAAAGAACTTCATGAATTCGGACTAGACCCTGCCCCCTATCGGGTTTTGGTGACCATTAATCAAACGGATACCGAAATCATTGAACTTGGCAGCGAAAACCTGACCGGTTCAGATGTCTATCTTCGTAAAGGGATGGGAACCAGCCTTTATCTTGTACCTGCCGGTATAAAAGAGTTACTGAATAAAGGACTGGAAGACTGGCGGCAAAAGGAAATTTTTCCCTTTGCGCCTGAAGCAATTTTAAGTATAAAAATGTTTTCTCCTACTGAGCAAATGGTTTTTAAAAAATCCACCGAAGGATGGTCCATTGAACGCCGAGCGACCGAAGAAAAAGAGGGCGACTCTCTGAAGGTCCGTGGGGATACTGGAGAAATTGCAAATCTTTTAGGGGGCTTGCTGAATTTCAGGGGTGAGCGCTTCATCGATTTAAAAAAGAGAGAATGGCAAAATATTTTTGGTCCCCCTTTGCTCACCGTGGCCTTGCAAGTCCAAAAGGTTGAGCGTGAATCCACCTTTTATAAAGACGGGATAAACCCTGAAATCGTTTATGCGGTGACTCCGAACAACCTGGACCCCATCTTTCAGATTTCGGCCTCCGATTTTCAAGCCATCAAACCCTCTTTTGAAACATATCGGAACAAACAACTGTTTTCTCTTGAATTTCCAGGTCAAATCGAAAAATTTGTCATCGATTTCCCTGAAAAAAACTACACCCTTTATCTTGATAATGAAAAGTGGATGGTTCAGGCAGCAGGACAAGCGCCAAAGGAGGTGATTAACGTGAATCGCGTTTCTCATTTTCAGACCGATATGTACCACCTCACGCTGGACACTTTTAAAGATGACATTGACCCTGACTCGTCGCATGGGGGTTTGAATCCTCCCCAGCATCATATTTCACTTCTGGGGAAAAACGACATTGTGCTGGGGAAACTTCATTTCGGCCGAAGGAACGGTGATCAAATCATCGCGAAGAGCAGCAGCCAGCCGTATCCTTTTTTACTTCATCAAAACAAATTAAATCTGATCCCCTCCCCAAATGCATTTACGGACCAATAATTCAGCACTGAGTGATGAATAAATACATCCATTGACCACTTTTTTAAACCATTAAAAAAAATTGCCACAAAGATCGCTGAATTGACTCATAGATATTATTTTGATATATTCGGGAACTTATACACGAACTATATTTTCTATTTCGCCAGAGGAATTGAATATGGGAAGTAAGAATACTTCAGCCGAATTGAGCCCTAGCGCTTCCGAACGTTCATTTGAACAGATTAAAAAAGACCTGGAAACCCAGCGTGCGTCGCTGCTTTCTGATGCGGGACTTGTACAGGATTTAAACACGAATCAACGTGGGGAAGCTTTTCCGGATTTAAGTGACCAAGCCTCAGCGGAGGCAAACCAGAATTTTTCATTAAGGCTCCGTGAGCGAGAACAGAAACTCCTCAAAAAAATAGAGGGTGCACTTAACCGGATTGCCAATGGCACTTATGGTATCTGTGAACTTTGTGAAGAAGAAATTTCCATGCCGAGGCTCAAGGCCAGACCGGTCACGACTTTTTGTATTGAGTGTAA
This sequence comes from Nitrospiria bacterium, assembly GCA_945787655.1. Taxonomy (GTDB): domain Bacteria; phylum Nitrospirota; class Nitrospiria; order SBBL01; family JAADHI01; genus JAADHI01. The sequence goes on from CALZIJ010000090.1 coordinate 15,303, forward strand.
AACCAAGCAAGAAGAAGAAGAAAAAAACAGACAATAACACGGTTTTAAGTTTAATTTCTTCAATACGTCCGTCACACTTTAAATCCTGAAAAGCAGCTTTCAAAGCGTATTAGAGTTGAAAGGTCATGAGGGAAATTGGAGGTTGCTTCCTTGTTTTCTTTGGACTATTCGGCATCATTGTCTCTATTGCAATCAGTTTTTCTTATTACTTCCTGCCTGTGGCTTTTGTTATTTTCATATGCTCACTAATTATTATTTCATGCGGCTTGGGGTCACCTAACTCGGGAAAAAGGAAAAAGGAACATCATGATTGAAATTGGTATGTGCTTAAAAACCCCTTCAGGGGAAACCTGGCTGATCAAAAAAGATCCAAATGGTTACCCCGATCTTATCCCGATCGATCCTGATACCCCGCTGGGAGGGATAAAGGAGAAAAAAGAGAAGGGAAAACTGTTTTATGAAGAACTGACCGGAAAAAAATATCCGCATTCGAATGCAACGACGCGGCAGGTATTGTGGGATTTTTTAGAAGTTGCAATCCAGCATCTGCCATAAAAAAAACAGCAACTATTCAGACAGGCCTTCTTCGGAAACAATTTTTTTCTTTGCAAGTGATAAATAGATATCGACTTCTTTTCCCTGGGGGTCTATTTTTTTCACCGCTTCCCATTCTTTTAAGGCCAAATCAAAAAAACCATTGGTATAGTAAGTAATTCCAAGGTGAATCATTGCCGGGGTATAATGCGGCTTGACTTCCTTTGCCATTCGAAAGGTGTCTATCGCTCCATTATAATCCCCTTTTTCACGCAGGGTGATTCCCAGGCGGGTGATGACATCCACAAAATTGGGACGCATTGAAAGCGTTTTACGATATTGCTCTTCGGCATCATCAAGCAAACCCACTTCAAAATAGGTATTTCCTAATTTAAAATGTTCATTGGCGAGCTTCCCTTTTATAAAGGGGTCGATCTTTCCTTTGCCTTTTTCATCTTTTTCATTCGCGAATTCAACCGCCTTGGAAAAGACTGATGAGGCTTTATCATACTGTTCCGTATCATTGTATGCGATCGTCAGATTCAAAGCGGCTTCTGTGTAATGAGGATTAATTTCCAGTGCCTTTTTAAAGCAATCAATTGATTGCTCGAAATCACCGGCCTGATGCTTGATAAAACCCAGATTATTGTAAATATCCGCACAGCTATTGGGCATCGATTGAATTAACTCATTAAAAAGTTTTTCTGCCTCCAGGAAATTTTCATCCTCGAAATAAGCCTGAGCCAGTTGATAGTTTTTTTCAAAGTCACCCATCTTCAAATCCAACCACGGTGTTTTTTACAGAACGGTCCGCCCGCCAGCCACCAATTAAAAAAATGGTGTGATCAAGCACCGCAATTCCCATGGCGGCACGGTCAAAAGGCATTGCTGGCAAAGAAGTCCATGTTTTTTCTTTTAGATTTAAAACCGCTCCGTGTTTTCCAATACCGATATCTTCTCGAAATCCCCCAAAAACATAGAGTTTATCGTTAAATACCACCGCGCCCTGTCCGGCCGAAGGCCAGGGGAGAGACACTGGACAAGGGTGCCATGTTGATTTCTCAGGATCAAACACTTCAATCCGGTCGTACTCATGAAAACCGTTTTTTGTGGCTGCAACCCCTCCCAAAACCCACAATTGTTGATCAATGCAAACCGCAGAGGCCGCAAAACGCGGCGTGGGCATATCATTCACAGATTCCCAGGAATCCGAAGCGCCGGGGGCCCATCGTTCCGTAAACGAAAAGGCCGGGTCTGTCTGGGGTCCGCCTTCAGTCGCATCCGGATGATGTCCACCAATAATATACACCCGGTTATCGACCACTGAACAGGCCGGATAATCGTGCGGCTGCAACAAACTTGGCTGGGTTTCCCATCGGTCTTCTTTCGGGTAATAAGCCTCGACTGTTGTGAGAAACTTGAATTTTCCGTCTGCCTTTTTAAACCCCCCACCCATAACATAGATCGCATCACCCAAAGTGACCGCCGATGCGCCGGACCTTTGTGTCGGCATGGGGGAAAGAGTTGTCCAACGGTCCAACTCTGGATCATACACTTCTGAGACATTCAGGCTTTTAAAGAAATCTCCACCGCCGCCGAATGAATATATCCTGCCTTGATAGACTGAAACCGCCGGGTGGGAACGGGGTTCGCTAAGAGGGGAAAAAGTCCGCCATACACCTGAATCACTAGATAAATGGATATGCACCTCCAAGTTAGATTTTATCTTGCTAAGTTGTTATCGCACCTTCTGAAGCAGAGGAAACATGCCGAGCATACTTGGCCATCACTCCCTTTTGGTAACGTGGAGCAGGTGCCTTCCAATCCTTGAGTCTGTTCTCGATCTCTGTTTGACTCAACTCAAGTTTTAACTCGCGCTTATTGATGTCAAATGTAATGATATCACCATTTTTTACGGCCGCAATAGGTCCGCCGACCGCTGCTTCCGGGGCAACATGGCCTGCCATGAGTCCCCGTGTGGCACCGGAAAAGCGTCCATCCGTCAATAAAGCGACCGAACTCCCCAATTCAGCACCCACAAGCGCTGCAGTCACCCCCAGCATCTCACGCATGCCGGGGCCGCCTTTCGGGCCTTCATATCGAATCACGACAACATCACCCGGTACAATTTGATTGGACTGAACGGCTGCAAAGGCCGTTTCTTCACAATCAAATACTTTGGCGGGGCCTTGATGATGCAAACGTTCATAACCGGCCACTTTGATGACACAGCCATCCGGAGCGAGATTTCCTTTCAGGATGACCAGGCCTCCGGTTTTTTTTATTGGGTCGGACAATGGATGAAGCACTTGTTGACCGGGAGTTTCTTTTGCCAAGTCCGCTTCTTTTCCAATGGTTTTTCCGCTGACCGTCATGACTTCGGAATGGAGAATGCCCGCATCCAGTAAACGTTTTGCAATGAGTCTGATCCCCCCCGCCTGATGCATGTCTGTCGCGACAAATTGCCCGCCGGGTTTTAAATCTGCCAGGAGCGGGGTCCGTGCACTGATGCGATCAAAGTCATCAATATCCAAAGGGATGCCCATTTCACGAGCCAAGGCCAAAAGATGCAATACCGCGTTTGTTGAGCCTCCGGTGACGGCAACTGCGGCAATTCCATTTTCAAGAGATTCTCTTGTAATAATCCGGTCCGGCCGAAGGTCCAGCTTCAAGAGTTCCATCACATGCTGTCCTGCCTCAAAGGCAATTTGATCTTTACCCGGATCTTCTGCCGGTACGCTTCCACTGCCCATGTATGAAATCCCCATGATTTCAAACACCGTGGCCATCGTGTTTGCGGTAAATTGACCGCCGCAGGCTCCCGGGCCGGGACAGGCATTGTCTTCCAGCATTTTTAAATCATCCGTTGACATTGTTCCTTTTGCTACTGATCCGACGGCTTCAAAAACATCCTGAATGGTCACATCATGTCCTTTATAGTGGCCGGGTGCGATTGAGCCGCCATAAAGCATTAATGAAGGGCGATTCAAACGCCCTAAAGCCATGACAGCACCGGGAATGGTTTTATCGCAACCTGAGAGTGCGACCACACCATCAAAAAAATGTCCGCGTGCAACCAGTTCAATGGAGTCGGCCACCACTTCCCGTGAAATCAGAGAGGCTTTCATTCCTTCCGTGCCCATGGTAATCCCATCGGAAACCGCAATCGTGTTGTACTCAATCGGCGTGCCGCCTGCCGCGCGAATACCCTCTTTAACTTTTGCGGAAAGGCGCCTCAAATGATAATTGCAGGGCATGGTTTCAATCCAGGTGTTGGCCACACCGATAATCGGCTTGGATAGGTCTTCGTCGGTAAATCCAATGCCTTTAAGCATGGCCCGCGCCGGGGCACGGTCTACACCGTCGTTGATAATTTGGCTTTCTTTTCTAAGGTTGGCATCCATACTTGTCACTCCTAACGCAATCTAATCACAGCTAAACCGGTCTATCAAAATATGATTCAATTCACTTCAAGCAATTTTTCTTGGCAGGCGTTACTATATTTGAGCCCCAGATCTTCAATCATGCGCAGGTCATCTTCTGACTGACGCCCGGTAGTGGTCAAATAATTTCCGATCAGTGTATGACTTGCCCCGGCCGTAAACATCCATGATTGTAAATCCCGAAGATGAATTTCCCTTCCACCCGCGGTCATGATGTCTTTACTTGGCATCATTAAACGATAGACCGCAATAATTTTTAAAATTTCCATAGGCTGAAGCGGGGGAAGATCTTCCAGAGGGGTGTCTTTAATCGCGTTCAAGAAATTGAGCGGGACCACATCCACATCCAGTTCCTGAAGCGCTACCGCCAACTCAATTCGCTGGTCCAGTGATTCCCCCATACCAAAAATCCCGCCTGAACAAATACCCATTCCGGCTTCCTTGCAGTATTGAATGGTTTTCAGGCGTTCTTCATAACTGTGTGTTGTACAAATATTCGGAAAAAAAGAACGCGCTGTTTCCA
>CALZIJ010000091.1 GCA_945787655.1 Nitrospiria bacterium
AATGAGGCGGGTGAATGCATCGGGTACTTTGTCTTTTGGAAAAAGCGAAGCCAGGGGGAATTTTTGGATGAAGATCTGGAGTTGTTTTCTGTCTGCGCTCCAGTGATTGGGCGAGTATTGAATTTCCATGCGAACACTGTGGAAGGACAAGGTATTCAAAAAGAACCCGCTGGTTCATCCGAGGCGCGTTTACTTAGCCCTCTAGAAAAAGTATCGGGCATTGGGGAAGAAGAGTTATACTCCTTAATTCGAAGAAGGGCCCAACCTGGGATCTTAATCTTAAATCAGGAAAGTAATATCCTGTACTTAAATCATGACGGGAAAGTTTTTTTGGAAGGCTTGACGTCAAAATCATCGATCAAAAAAAACACTGAAATGGAAGAAGTAAGTACAGGCCAAGGCAAGCCGGTTTTTCACCGGGCCTTGCCAGATATTATTTATCAGCTGTATGAACATTTCTCAAGAATGATTTCCATTCGGGGTAATGAAACAGAAACCAGCATGCCGACAGTAAACCGGATTTGCATACACGAAGGAATGGTCTACCTTCTTCGGGCCTTATTGTTAGAACAACCTCAAGCCACCCCGCATGGCCCCCATTTTATGATCCTGATTGAGCGGGTTTCACAGGGGGTCCGAATAGACCAAATCGATTGGACTGTGAAATTGACTCCCAGGGAACAAGAAGTGGTTCAATTACTGTTGGAGGGGAAAACCAATAAAGAAGTTGCCGTGTGTATTGATATCGGTGAATATACAGTCAAGGATCACATCAAACGAATCATGAAAAAACTCGATGTGACCACAAGGGCGGGGATTGTTGCAAAAGTTTTACAGCATCATTTCCCGTCATAAAAATTATTTCGTTTCAATTTCTTCGCTTTAGACACGATATTTTCTAAATATCGCTAAAAAGGAGCAATCTGATGCGTTTAAAGCCTACCCCCCTCTTTCGAGGGGCTTGACGTCTATGCGTTCTTCCCCTAAAGTAGAGTCAGTATTTTTCAAGAAATCATTATATTATTCGAAATATTGTTCGAACTTGGGTCATTCTTTTTGATATATAAGATGGTTATATAGATCATAAGGGAAGATTTGTAAAAGTTTGAAACATCTGTGAATATAAATTAAGTTTGTGTGAGGAGGAAAAATGAGGACGGGACGGTATATGTTATGGAGTATTATCACAGTCTCCTTCTTGGTCAGTGCTTGTGGTGTCATCCGGGTTGTTCCAAAAACACAACAAACAGACCACTCTGTCAGCACATCGGATCTTAAAAACAGTGATGAAAATAAAATGGTGGTCTCGCTTTCTCCTTCTCTCCCCCCGGCTTCCCTGGAATTTGACTCGGCTGATTATATTCTGGGTGCTGAAGACCTCATTGAAGTCATGGTCTGGAAGAATCCTGATCTATCCACGACTGTTTTTGTTCGGCCAGACGGGAAAATTTCCCTGCCCTTGATTGGGGATTTACAGGCCGCTGGCTTGACCTCAATTGAACTGAGGGATTCCATCAAAGTGCTTCTAAGAAGGTATAAAAAAACGCCGGAGGTGTCTGTCATCGTCAGGGAAATCAATAGCTTTTCGATCTTCTTTGTCGGTGAAGTGGTTCAGCCGGGCAAGATTAAACTGAAAAGCGAGACCAGCTTTTTACAGGCAATGACCCTGGTCGGCGGGTTTACTGAGTTTGCCAACGTTAAAAACATTGTTTTGTTAAGACGGGAAAACGGTCAAGAGCAGCGGATTAAGATCAATTATAAAGATATCGTCAGCGGGAAAAACCCAGACAGTAATATTATGCTGAAACGCGGCGATACCATATTGGTTCCTTAGCCGGGATAGTCTAAAAACCAAAATGACAAGGTTTGGGTAATATAAAAGTGAATACTTTACAAAAAAAACAGGATTATCAGCAGCTTTTTTGGGACTTTGTTGGTATTGCCTGGAGAAGGAAGTTTTGGGTATTGATCCCCTTGATGATCGGTGTCGCTGTTTCTGTCTATTTAATATTAACCCTTCCCAAAATTTTCCAGTCAAACACCCTAATACTTGTTGAAGCCCAGAAAGTGCCTCAATCGATTGTTCAGTCTGCCGTAACCGGGTCAGCCCAGGATCGATTAGCCAGTATTAAGCAACAGGTGCTCAGCCGGTCTTTTCTTTTGAGAATTATTGAGAAATTCGGGCTGTATAGGAATGGTGAACCGTCTTACGCCGATAAGCTTTTCAATAAGATGGGGGTTGCCCGACAACCGGCCAGTACGGGTGATAAAATCAGAGCCATGCGGAACAATATTGAAGTGAGAACAAATGGCAGAAAACACCTGGAAAGTTTTTCTATCTCTTTTTCCGGCAAGGATCCGGTGACAGTGATGAATGTGACGAATGAATTGGCGTCTTTGGTCATTGAGGAAAACTTGAGAATTCGCGAAGGGTTTATTGAAGGGGCGACTGATTTTCTTGATGTTGAATTGGGAAACCTGAAAAGAGAACTGGAGCGTCAAGAGAAACGGTTTGGGGATTACAAACGGGCGCACATGGGTGAATTACCGGAACAGCTTGACTCCAATTTACGGGCCCTCGACCGTTTCCAAATTAATTTGGAAACGATTCGATTTTCAAAAAAAGCCACACACGACCGAATTTCGGAATTGGAGAGACGATATAAAATTGTCTCTCAACAAGGTCAACTAAATGCCGGAAGCCCCCTTCATGGTTTGACCGGGGGAACGAATGTTCTGATTCAATCTCCCCTTGAGCAAAAATTGCAGCAATTTGAGGGGCTGCTCGCAGACCTGCTTGTTGAATACAACGAAACTTACCCGGATGTCATCATATTAAAAATAAAAATTAGTGATTTGGAAAAGCAGCTGCTTGAAAAAAGGGAAAGAAATCAGGCACAGGTAAAATCGCTTGAAGGGGCCCCTCTTGAAACAAATCCTGTGATTGGTTCAGAGCCTGTGATGGCCTTGGTGGCTCAAATCAGGGCGGCCAATGAAGAATTACAAGATTTGGGAAAAAGGGAATTGGATCTTGAAGCCCAAATAAAAGTTTACGAAGAGCGTGTTGAGAACACCCCGAAGCGAGAACAGGAAATGGTTACAATTCAACGGGACTACGACAATATTTCCAAAAGTTACCAAGCCCTGTTGGCTAAAAAACTAAACGCTGAGATCTCGGAAAACTTGGAAAAAAGACAAAAAGGGGAACAATTCAGGATTATAGATCCGGCAAATCTCCCTGAAAAACCGATAAAACCCAATAAATTGCTCGTTTTATTTATGGGAACCGCTTTGGGTATGGGTTTCGGGGTGGCATTGGCCTTTGTGCGTGAACAATTTGACAGCTCTGTTCGAAAACCGGAAGAGGTCGAGCGGATTACTTCCGTGCTTGTTTTAGCGGTAATTCCAGATTTTGAAGACGAAATTCGCAAGAATGAGAAACAAAAAGGGCGAAAAGTCGTCGATATGGAACAATTTTCTGGACGAAAACGCTCTCTCAAAAGGGGGAGGTCAAACGGATGATGAGTATTTCGAATGACAGTGTTTTAAAGCAAAGAGTTGTTGTATTGGACGAAGATGCCTCCTTTGTGACGGACCGCTACCGTTTGTTGTTTGCAAAAGTAGACTTGGTGAGCCGAAAAGAAGATAAGAAAGTAATTGCCATTACCAGCGCCGTCAAAGGTGAAGGAAAAACGACCACCACATCCAACCTCTCTGTTGTCTCGGCCCGTGATTTTGGAAAACGTGTCCTTGTGATCGATGGAGATTACAAAAATCCATCGTTGGCGCGGAAGTTCGGGGTACAAGATGAAGTGGGTTTACTTAATGTCATTTCAAAAGAATGTGATTTTTCAGATGCTTTAACCCCCGGTCCGATTGAAAACCTGTCTTTGTTAACAATGGGAAGACAGGCTGTGCATCCGTCAAAAAAAGGGGCGCATAAAGACAATGCCTATATTTGGACGGAAAGAGGGATTATTTCCATTCTTAAAAATGTCAGGGATCAGTTCGACTATATCTGGATTGATGCCCCTCCCATATTGCCTCTTTTTGATATGAGTGTAATTTCCGAAGCGGTTGATGGCATTGTGCTTGTGGTCAAAACAGGTGAGACGCCGGAGGCTGTTTTGACAGAGGCAGTGAAAACCCTGGGGTCTAAAAAAATTATCGGCAGTGTTTTAAATCGAGCTGAAATGAGCTGGAAACATGGATATAACCGCTACAGCTATGAATACGACCGCCATCATTAAATAACACGGTTTTACTCGGGTTTCTTGTTTTTATTTAGAGACGTACTAGTTAAAGCTCATACGAAAGAAGGTTACGTTGATGTTTCGCTTGTTTAACCGCTACTTTTCTATCAGACATACATTCTATTTCGCTTTCGAGAATGTGCTTATTTTGTTATTTCTCCTCTGGGGTACCATTATTGGGGGAAGCTGGACGCATTTGATTTTAGCGCCTCTGGTATGCCAAATCTGCCTCTATTACAGCGAGCTGTTTCCACCGTTTCCTCGTTTCTCAATTAAAAAATTTTTGTTAAAACATTTGCAGGCAATGTTGTATGCCTCTCTGATTGTCGCCCTTTTTTATCTGGTGATTCCCCCGCCAGTGACGGATGGATCGATGTCGTTATGGTGGCGGCTGGCATTTTTACCCTTGTTGTTCATCGGGCTTAGACTTGGGTACCAGACCCTCAATACCACGTATCGCCTTGACACGCCAATATTAATTATTGGGTCCGGAACGATAGCAAGCGTTTTGAAAGATTTTTTAACGGAAGAAAGATCATTAGGATATCGGATCTTTCACTTTCAATGGGACTTAAATCCTTCACAAAATTCAGAAACCCAACTTCAGAAACTCTCTGAGTTTGTCAGCCGGGAAAAGATCAAACAGGTGATTGTTGCGATGAAAGATCGAAGAGGCCAGTTGCCGGTCAAATCTCTTCTAAACTTGAGAGTACAGGGGATTCAGGTTTTTGAAGCCGTCTCCTTTTATGAGCGTGTGGCGGGAAAACTCTGTGTTGATTGGCTGAAGCCGAGTACCCTGATCTTTAGCGAAGGCTTTAATCGTATTAACCTGATTCGTATTGCCAAAAGGGCTTCTGATATCTTTTTTTCCTTGGTGGGTCTTTTTGTCTCTATCCCGATTTTTTTGACCGTCCCTTTGTTGATTAAAATGACATCAAAGGGCCCCGTTTTTTATCGTCAGGAGCGGGTAGGAGAAAACGGAAAACCTTTCATGGTGATGAAATTCAGATCTATGCGTCAGGATGCTGAAAAAGTCAGTGGTCCAGTATGGGCGACCGAAGATGATCCGCGTGTCACCTCTTTAGGAAAAATGATCCGTTTGCTTCGCATAGATGAAATCCCTCAAATGATCAATGTACTAAGAGGCGAGATGAGTTTTGTGGGTCCGCGTCCTGAACGACCGCTCTTTGTAGAGCAACTCCGTGAAAATATTCCCTATTATGATCTTCGGTTTACCGTGAAACCGGGATTAACCGGATGGGCGCAAGTGAAATATCGCTATGGGTCAACGGAGCAAGATGCCTTAGAAAAACTGCAGTATGATCTGTATTACATCAAACATCTTTCCCCACTGTTCGACCTGACAATTGTGCTTGAGACTATCCGGGTGGTCTTACTTGGAAAAGGCGCGAGGTAAGCAAAGTATTATAGAATAGTCCTGGCGGCAGCCTTCATTTGTCCTGCGAAAGTTCATTTATTTTTCTTGACTTACATCAATTTAGCGGTTAGGAAGTCGGATTGACAGTGGAGTACCCTTTGGATAAGCTTTGTCTACTTTGTCCTGCAGTTTGAACATTGTTTAATAGACCCTGATTAAAGTAAATTTGACGGGGGTTTATACAGTAGTTACATTTTTACCTGGTTTTAATCATGGAAAAAGTTACTTTAAAATTCTTATTCTTGAAATGGTTGCGTGTTCTATTAGTCTTGATTGCGGTTTCCGGGTTTATGATTGTCTTGGATAGAGAGAAAATATATGGCGCTGTAATACTCAATTCTGGATTTTCGGTTTCGGAAGAGTATAATGACAACCTCTTTTTTTCCGAAACGGATCAGGATGCCGGATTGGTGACGGCTGTATCACCTTCAATCGGAATATCGTATACGAGTAAAAATTTTTCCTTGTCTACACAATATACCGCTTCTGCCCTTTTTTATTCCTATACCCCATTGGAAGATAAACTGTACCATTCATTATCAATTGATTTGGATATCCCGTTGTTAAATCGCCAAATCAAAGGGGTAGAAGTGAGCGTTATTGAAGAAATGTCTGTTTCTCCGGGACTTCCCGGTATATCTCTCGGTGGTGGAGAGGGTGCCGAGGCCCAAAAAAGAAGACAAAATCTTCCTCAAGGAACCGGGCAGGGCGTGGAGCTGGATAGGACGGATACTTTTCAAAATCAAGCCGGTATTCTCCTGTTATATGATTATTCCAGGTATTTAAGCCTGAGTAGTTCATATTCTCATGTGTACACCCGGTTTTCAGGGAGCCAGTTTTCGGACAGAAACGCACACTACACGACCGTAGGTGCAGTATACAATAGAAGCATATCACCTCGAACGTCATGGAACGGATTATACGACACAGCCTGGACAACTGGAGATGCCGAAGACAAACTTATTCATACTTTGAAAATGGGGATGGAATACCGCCTCACACGACTGGTCACGGCGAAGGGTGACGCGGGGTTTTCTTATTTTGAAGACGAATCGCCCAAGCCTGTTTTTAGTGGAGAGCTTTCAAAAAGGTTTCAGTCAGGGGACATGTCGGTTCGGTATTCCAGTCGAGTATCCACCGGCTTAGGTGTGATCAGGAGCGTCACAGAAAATCAATCAGTCGTGGGCACTGTGAACAAAAAATTTAGTGAACGGATGAATGCCTACCTTCAGGTTAGTCATTCCAAAAATAAAGCCGTATCTACTAATGAAGTGGATGTAACAACCTTTAAAGGCGATGCAGGGTTTTTTGTACAACTGTTGGAGTGGTTAAATGGAGAATTGGTATATAGTTACTTAAAGCAGGATTCTCAAGAAGGAAGTTTGTTAGGCCAGGATGGCGAACGAAACCTGGTGACATTTTCGTTAACGGCCACCAGCCCTCCTTGGCGGGTTCTTAAGTAAACAGACAATATTAGGATTAGAGATGGTCAACGCCATTACGATTGATGTAGAAGATTATTACCATGTTTCTGCATTTGAGTCTGTTGTTTCTTCGAAAGAGTGGGACCAATATGAAAGTCGGGTTGAGCAGAATACCAGACTGCTTTTGGGAATATTGGAAGAATCTCAGGTTTATGCGACTTTTTTTGTTTTAGGATGGGTCGCAAAACGACATCCACGATTAATTCAGGAGATCCATCAACGGGGTCATGAAGTCGCCTCACATGGATATACCCACCAACGTGTTTATACACAGACCCCTGAAAAATTTAGAGAAGAAACCCGTTTATCCAAAAAAATATTGGAAGATACGATTGGTCAGCCAGTCATGGGATATCGGGCTGCGAGTTATTCCATCACTGAAAAGAGTCTTTGGGCGATTGATATATTAATTGAAGAAGGGTTTTCCTATGATTCCAGTATTTTCCCAGTGATGCATGACCGCTATGGTATTCCAAATGCACAGCGGTTTTCCCATATCATTGAGAGAAGTTCAGGAAGCATCCGGGAATTCCCCCTGAGCACAATAAATCTTGGCAAAATGAATATGCCGATTGGGGGGGGCGGTTATCTCAGGCTTTTCCCGTATTCGTTAACCAAATGGGGAATCAAGCGGCTCAATCAAAGAGAGAAACAACCCGCGATTGTTTATTTGCATCCCTGGGAGGTCGATCCCAATCAACCTAAAATTAATGGAAGCATGCTTTCAAAATTTCGGCATTATGTGAATTTGAAGAAAACAGAACAGACCGTTCGAAACTTGCTGAAAGATTTTGAATTTGCACCGATGAACCGCTTGGCTTCAATTCCGATTTCTGAAATGTAAGGCAGAGTTCACGACTCAGTGAGATCTAATCAGGTCAAAGACCGCGTCATGAAAAGAGATCTGGCACAGTTATGCGGGAAGGAATACGACCTTGTGATTGTCGGCGGCGGCATCTACGGGGTTTGTGCCGCCTGGGATGCAGCGCAACGCGGACTTTCTGTTGCGATCATTGAAAAATCTGATTTTTGTCAAGCCACATCTGCAAACCATTACAAACTTGTTCACGGCGGCATTCGGTATTTACAGCATGCAGACCTGGTCCGTGTCCGTCAGTCAAGCCGGGAACGGGCCGCGTTACTGCGGATTGCCCCTCATTTGGTGCATCCCTTACCGATTATTATTCCAACATACGGACATGGTCTGAAAGGGAAACTGTTTTTAATGAGCGGGTTTGCTGTTTATGATTTGTTAACCCTTGATAAAAATCATGATCTTTCCGATCTCGCAAGACAAATTCCGGACGGTTGTTTTTTGAGTCCCGCGGAAATCTTAAAAGAGTTTCCGAACTTACCGAATAAAGGGCTTACCGGCGGGGCGGTACTCCATGAGGGGCAGTATTACAACCCGACACGTCTTGCCTTGTCCTTCTTGAGGTCAGCGGTGGATCAGGGTGCTGAAGCGGCGAACTATGTCGAAGCTGAAGATTTATTAATGGATAATGACAGGGT
>CALZIJ010000092.1 GCA_945787655.1 Nitrospiria bacterium
CATCTTTTTCATTTCCTGCATAAAACCGTTCCTGTGAAATTTTCAAATCGTGCGCCTTGACATTAGACCATGACAAGGTCACCAAGGGATAACCCGGCCTTGTAAACCAGGACTGCGTGATTTTGGAAACAGGCTGACCGGAGACTTCATCCATGATCTCCCAAAGGTCTGCCGCCGATGCGTTTTGGTACTGATACCGCTTCATATAGATGCGAATGGCCGCACGAAAAATGTCTTCTCCTAAATACTGCTCTATCATGCGCAGGCACGCTCCCCCTTTTTCATAGGTCAGCACATCAAACATTTCTTCAATCTCGGCCGCATTTCTCACCTCAGATTGAATCGGCCGACTGTTTTCAAGCGCATCCAGTTCAAGGGGAATTTCTTTTTCCTGTTGAAAGATCTGCCAGAAATGCCACTCCGGCCGCCACTGATCCACAATTTTACAAGCCAGCCAAGTCGCAAAGGATTCATTAAGCCAAAGGTCATCCCACCATGTCATCGTCACGAGATTACCAAACCATTGATGAACAATTTCGTGTGTAATCACGCTGGCCACTTTGCATTGTGTTTCCGTTGAGGAAAGAGACTCATCCAAAAGAAGACATGAATCTCTAAAAAAAATTGCTCCCCAATTTTCCATGGCCCCCATCGCAAAATCCGGGACACTCACCAAATCCAGCTTAGGGGTTGGGCAAGGAAAATCGAAATACGCATTCAAAAGCGGCAAGACTGAGGCGGTGACTTTTAATGCGAAACCACCCAAGGCAAGTTGGCCTGGCACCGTCCAAACGGCCACATCCGTTTCACCGACCTTAATTGCTTTTTTCTCCAGCCGCGCAACAGCGAGCGCAAGCAGATAGGTCGACATTACCGGAGTTTCAGCAAAAACAATTTGCTTAAATTCTCCTTTGTCATTTTCCTCTGCCACAGGCATATTGGAAAGAGCTTGTAATTGTGCAGGAGCTGTCACGCTCAGCTGGAACCGCGCCTTGAATCCGGGTTCGTCAAAACAGGGAAACATTCGGCGGGCATCGGTAGCCTGAAACTGTGTAAAAGCATAGATTTCCTGTTGAGCCCGCGTTTCATAAAGGCCCCGCATCTGACGGTTTAGGCGGCCGGAAAAGGATAGGGACAGGACGGCCTCCCCTGCGGGGACGGCATTTTCAAATGTGATGGAGAGGGTTTCAGTCCCGGGATGTTTCGAGACCGTTCCTGACATGGATGTTATTTTTGCATGCGAAATATCCAGATCAAGCGCATGCAAAGTGATCGTAGTAACAGCTGATTTGAGTCGAAGGTGAATGAAGATAGACCCGGAAAAAGCCCTTTCTTCCGGAATCACCTTTAAATCAATCACATACAAAACCGGGAGCACATCATTTGCGAGACGTCCCGGAGTTATTTTAGACAAACCGCTTCCTTGAAAATGACTTCGTACTATCCGGCTGCCCACTCAATTTCGATCGTTTCGAGTCACTATCTCTTTTTTGCGAGAAACTCCTTACGATAAATAGAGGGGGATAATCCAACCTTGTTTTGGAATACTTTACAAAAATACCCCTGATCCGAAAATCCGACCTCACTGCTGACTTGCTTTATGATACGGTGAGGGTCCCTTAAAAGCTGGGTGGCACGAAAAATACGAACTTCGATTAAATAATCATGAAATCCGACACGGCACTCTTCTTTAAAAGACGCGGAAAGGTATTTCGGGTGGAGCGAAACCGCTTGTCCAACTCCCTCCAGCGAAAGATCAGGGGAGCTATGGTGACGATCAATGTATTGTACCGCGCGAAAAATTTTGATCGACAAGGAATGAATGGGGATATTCAGAGTTTCATGGACTTGCTGGAAAGGATTGGTTCCGACCAGCCGAGCAATTTTTTGCTCAAGATGCTCATTGTTCCAGGGCTTTTCTATAAACCCATGCGGCCTCATATCAATCATTTGCGCCAATAACTCTTTGCTTCCATACGCGCTGATAAAAAGAATCGGTGTTACACGGTCTTCTTTCCGAATCTTCCTGAAAAGTTCAATCCCATCGATATCGGGAAGACGATAATCCAGAATAATGAGGTTAAATTCTTTGCGCTGTTTAAGAATATGTAACGCTTCTTCAGCCCGTTCCACGCAAATCAGCTCGTATTTATCCTGAAAAATCTCCCTGAATGTGTTTAGTATCGATGGATCATCATCTACCAGAAGAATTACCTTTTTCAATGTCTCCGTCATCGAATTTGCACCTCTTCTTTTACTCTGTTTAAATGAATAAGAAAATACTGTCTCGTAAAGCGATGACCTCTTTACTTTAAAAGAATATCCGTCTTCTTTATAAAGGTGGCAAGCCCCGCTTCTTTTGAGCGGGCAGTCTAACATAAACCATCCCTTTATATAAAGTCCACTACGAACCAAAGTGCTTTATAATCAAAGCTGTGGCCGCCATAACCCAAAGATAGACCTTCGTCTTTTAAAGTACAAAGTCCCATATCTTTTTCAAAGATCAAAAAATAAACAAGGCTATAATACCCCCCGATATGACGAGAGTATTACGGCAACATCTTTAATATATACATAAATAAATTCTACGTGGAAGAGAAAATATAAAAAAATGCCCTTTTTTAAAGTTTCATTTCTGAATACAAAACAGAAAAAACAAGACAAGGCCCATCTGTTCGGTTTAAAATGGATATTCCTAAAATAGCTGTTTGCCATCATGATTAAAATGCCAGTTAAAACAAGGCCGGGGAAGCCTTCTCCATTAGGAGCCACATGGGACGGAGAGGGAGTCAATTTTGCCCTCTTTTCCGAAAATGCAACCGGCGTCACCCTTTGCCTTTTTGATTCGGTCGATGCGGCGGCAGAATCCCATAGGATTAAAGTGACACAGCGCACTAATCTGGTTTGGCACATCTATCTGCCTGATGCAAGGCCGGGCTGGCTTTACGGATACCGCGTATATGGCCCGTACAAGCCCAAGGCTGGTCACCGATTTAATCCGTCAAAAGTATTAATAGATCCCTATGCAAAAGAAATCGCCCGAACTATTTGCTGGAATGAATCCATGTTGGCCTATCCTCAAAATAGGCCAAAAAATGATCAGGTTTGTGACGACAAAGACAATGCGGCATATGCCCCGCTTTGCAAGGTCATTCATTCCGCCTATGATTGGGACAATGATCAGCCCCCCAAGCGGCCCTGGCAGGAAACCATTATTTATGAAACACATATCAAAGGGCTGACCGCACGCCACCCGGATATCCCTGAACCCCTCCGGGGCACCTACTCTGGCCTGGCATCTGAACCCATGCTGGACTACCTGCTCAATCTGGGCATTACAGCGGTGGAATTGTTACCCATTCATCATCATGTGGACGACTGGTTTTTAGTGAAAAAAAACCTGACCAATTATTGGGGCTATAACACCCTGGCCTATTTTTCTCCGGATTTACGATATGGCACCGGAAAGTCTTCCCCAGTCGATGAGTTTAAAGATATGGTGAAGTCTCTGCACAAAAAAGGGATAGAAGTCATTCTCGATGTCGTTTTTAACCATACCGGAGAAGGAGACCGCTATGGGCCGACGCTCAGCTTCCGTGGTATCGACAACCGCTCTTATTACCGGCTTTTACACGAATCTCCTGAAGAATACACGGACTACACGGGCTGCGGCAATACCCTGAATGTCACTCATCCTCAGGTATTAAAACTGATCATGGACAGCTTGAGATACTGGATTGAAGAAATGCACGTTGATGGATTTCGCTTTGATCTCGCCAGCACCCTCGCACGTGAACCGCACGATTTTAACCGCGCCAGTGCTTTTTTAGATATTATTTACCAGGATCCCGTCATCTCCCAGGTTAAACTCATTGCGGAGCCTTGGGATTTGGGAGAAGGCGGATACCAGGTGGGGAATTTCCCTTTACCCTGGTCGGAGTGGAATGGAAAATACCGCGACGCAGTCCGAAAATTTTGGAAAGGGGAAGTTCGCCAAACCGCAGAATTTGCGACCCGACTTGCAGGCAGCAGTGATTTATATGACACCGGCGGGAGAAGCCCTTATGCGAGTATTAATTTTATCACGTCCCACGACGGATTTACCTTGAAAGACCTCGTGAGTTATCACAACAAACAAAACAAAGCCAACCTCGAAAATAACCAGGATGGTGAAAATGAAAACCACAGCTGGAATTGCGGTGCAGAAGGTCCAACAAAAGATCCTCACATTCAAGCGTTGCGCGAACAGCAGCAACGCAATTTGATGGCCACATTGCTCATTTCTCAAGGCGTCCCCATGATTAGCGGCGGAGATGAAATGGGCCGATCACAAGAGGGCAACAACAATGCGTATTGCCAGGACAACCGCATCAGTTGGCATCACTGGCCTCTTGACCCCAAACAAAGCGCCTTTTTGGAATTTACCAAATATGTAATTCGAATCAGAAAAAACCCTGTGTTCCGACGTCTGCATTTTTTTCAGGGCCGAAAAATTCACGGTTCCGAAATCAAGGACTTAACCTGGCTTTCCCCCAGTGGAAAAGAGATGCGCGATGCAGAATGGCACGATGCGCTGAGCAAATGCTTGGGGATGAAACTTTCCGGGGAGGCCGCTCAGGAAACCGATGCTTTTGGAGAAAGCATCCAGGGCGAGACACTTTTAATCCTCATGAATGCCGGCCCCGATACCGTCCCCTTCACTTTGCCGTATCATCGGAAAAACCTTGTTTGGGAACTGCTTATCGACACGACGCAACAAAATATCAACCCCACGGAACATGTGTTTTATAATACAAAAGAAGCTTTTCCACTTTCAGGTCACGCCCTTGCTATTTTTCAGCTAAAAAACCTTAAACCTGAAAAACCCCCACCCATTTAAAGGCACAGGATGGTCATTTGAATCTTCAAGAAAACCACTTCAACGAAACGGACCTGTATTATTTTCATGCAGGCCGACATGCACGGCTTTATGAAAAAATGGGTGCCCACCCCTGCCGACGGGACCATATCGACGGCACTCTCTTTCGTGTTTGGGCTCCGAACTCTGAATCGGTATCCGTAATTGGGGATTTCAATGGGTGGATTCCCCGCCAACATCCCTTAGAAAAGCACCCATCACATTCAGGTATTTGGGAAGGGTTTCATCCCGGCATCAAGGATGGAGAACTCTACAAATTTCATCTCGTTTCAAAACACGATCACGAAGTTCAGGAAAAAGGAGACCCCTTTGCCTTCATGTGGGAAGAACCGCCAAAAACTGCATCTGTCATCACGCAATTAAACTATCCCTGGCAGGATGAGAAATGGATGGCCACGCGGTCGAAAAAAAATGCCTTGAACGCCCCGATGTCTATTTACGAGATGCATCTCGGCTCCTGGAGGAGAGCCCCCGAAGAAGGAGACCGATTCCTGAGCTACCGGGAAGTGGCCGCGCCTTTAATTACCTATCTTCAAGAAATGCACTTTACCCATGTTGAGTTTCTTCCCGTCATGGAACATCCTTTTTTTGGCTCTTGGGGATACCAAGTGGCCGGATATTATGCTCCCAGCAACCGCTTTGGTAGCGCGCAGGACTTGATGTATTTGATTGATCAGCTTCATCAACATGAAATAGGGGTCATTCTGGACTGGGTGCCGGCCCACTTTCCCGGAGACAAGCATGGGCTGGCCTATTTTGATGGTCGCCCGCTTTATGAAGATACCGACCCTTTAAAACGCATTCACCCCGATTGGGACAGCCACATTTTTAATTACGGCCGCCATGAAGTCCAGTCTTTTTTAATCAGCAACGCTTGCTTCTGGCTGGACAAATACCATGTCGACGGGCTTCGCATCGACGCAGTGGCGTCCATGATATACCTCGACTATTCCAGAAAGGATGGAGAATGGCAGCCCAATCAGTATGGGGGAAATGAAAACCTTGACGCCATTGACTTCATAAAAAAAATGAATGAAATTGTTTATCAACATTATCCGGATGTACAAACCATGGCAGAAGAATCCACTGCCTGGCCCATGGTTTCCCGCCCCACCTATTTAGGCGGACTCGGTTTCGGAATGAAGTGGAATATGGGGTGGATGCATGATACCCTCCAATACTTTCAGAAAGATGCCGTCTATCGGAAATACCACCAGGGGAATCTCACCTTCAGCCTGGCCTATGCCTTTTCAGAAAACTTTATTCTGCCGCTCTCCCATGACGAAGTGGTTCATGGAAAAGGGTCTCTGATCGAAAAAATGCCCGGCGATGATTGGCAGAAATTTGCTCAACTTCGCCTGCTCTATGGCTACATGTATGGGCATCCCGGGAAAAAACTGCTTTTTATGGGAGATGAATTTGCACAAAGGCGAGAATGGCACCACGATCGAAGCCTCGATTGGCACCTCTTGCAATACGCTCCCCATCAGGGCTTACAACAGTGGGTAAAAGATCTAAATCAGATCTACCAACAAGAAAAAGCCCTGCACCAACATGACTTTCACCCATCCGGTTTTGAATGGATCGATTTTTCGGATCAGAATCAATGTGTATTAAGTTTTCTGAGGCGGTCATCTCTTTCGGAAGATCCGCTCATTTTTATCTGCAATTTTACCCCTGAACCAAGGCACCACTATCAAATTGGCACGCCGCAATACGGCCGGTTTAGAGAACTTCTCAACAGCGATGCACCCATTTATGGTGGAAGTGGGTTAGGCAATCTGGGTTCCGTAGATGCCACTGAGGATCCCTCTCATGGCCGACCTTATTCCGTTCGGTTACTATTACCGCCGCTTTCAGTCATCATATTAAAAAAGGCAAGCGATCAATGACGCGTGTTCTGATTATCGGCGGGGGGATGGGAGGGACCGCCCTGCTGGAAATATTCCATAATGACCCGCTGGTCCAAATTGTCGGAATCGCCGACATTGATAAAAACGCGCCCGGTATCAAACTCGCCCGGAAATTAAAAATTCCTGTCACACAAAACTACAAGCGGCTTCTAAAATCCAAAAAGGCCGACCTTGTCATTGATGTGACCGGGAATCAATCCACTCAAGCCGATCTGCAATCTGCGCTGTCACCAGGAATGGCGATGATCGGCGGGCCTTCAGCAAAATTCATGTGGCAATTAATCGAGGAACGTATCCGAAGCAAAGAGCAAATAGAGCAGCATTTACTCGAATATCAATCCCTCTACAGGCTATACGTAAAAGAAGTGGAACTCGCCATTGCCGAAGAACGTACCCGGATTGCCTGTGACATCCATGATGGACTGATTCAAACCCTTGCCGGTCTGAATTACCACATAGAATATTGTATTGACCAAATCGAAAAAAATAAAAATGAGGCCTTAAAGTCAATTCAGGAGACACAAAAACTCCTCAAGGAAAGCATCGTCGAAGCAAGGGAAGTTGTGTTTAATCTACGTCCCATTACACTCGAACGCTCCGGTTTGTATCAATCCTTGTCAAAATATATAACCACTTTCGAGAAACAATATAAAATCAAAACCACGCTGCACACACGGGGATCGGAATCCAGTATCCCGGCCGAAGCCAAAGTGTTTGTCTTCCGTATTATTCTTGAAGCCTTGGCCAATGTGCAAAAACATTCTGAGGCCGAGCAGGTCCAGGTTAAAGTGCTCACACAAAAAAACGTGCTCAAAGCCTCTATTGTTGATAACGGAGTCGGATACAAAGTCCGGCAGCATGCCCATGCAGGGGAACTTCGAACATCTTTTGGGCTTGAAGCCATATCGGAAAGGGCACGGCTTCTGGGCGGAATGGCAAAAATTACCAGCCGGATTGGCAAAGGCTCAAAAGTGGCCATTGAAATTCCGCTGGATAAAGAGGGAACACCGTGAAAAAAGTCAAACTATTAATTGCTGACGACCATCGCGTGGTGCGCGAAGGGCTTGGGGCAATTTTAAAAACCAAAGAAGACATTGATCTCATCGGGGAAGCCACGAATGGTCTTGAGGCCGTGGACATGGCCAATACGCTTCATCCGGATATCATTTTAATGGATATCTCCATGCCCAAAATGAACGGTATTAAAGCGACGGAAATGATCAAAAAAAAAGCACCAAAAATTGGCATTGTGGCTTTAACCATGCATGATGACGACACTACCATTCTAGATCTGGTCCGCGCCGGTGTGGACGGTTATTTACTGAAGGATGCTGATTCGGCCGAGATCGTAAAAGCGATCTTAACCGTATACCGTGGAGAATCGGTCATCGACCCGCACATTACTAAAAAAATCCTGGGCGAATTGACTCAGAAAAACCCGCTTCAGCGAGACCGCCGCACGGAAAACAAATACCACTTAAGCGATCGGGAACTCGAGGTCTTACAACTGGTTGCACAAGGAAAAGCCAACAAGGAAATCGCCAATGATCTTGAACTGAGCGAAAAAACCGTA
>CALZIJ010000093.1 GCA_945787655.1 Nitrospiria bacterium
TGGAAGTGAGATGGGGACGACTTTTAACCGGTAATACAGGTCATGCCGAAACTCGCCTTCTTCCACAGCTTTTTTAAGATCTTTATTGGTGGCCGCAATCAGGCGGACATCCACTTTAATCCGCCGGGTGTCTCCGACTTTTTCAATTTCTCCATCCTGGGCTGCGCGGAGCAGCTTGGCTTGTGTCGACAGGCTGATTTCACCAATTTCATCCAGAAAGAGGGTGCCCCCGTCTGCCAGTTCAAAGCGGCCTAATTTGTGGGTGACTGCGCCGGTGAAGGCGCCTCGTACATGTCCGAAAAGTTCGCTTTCAAGCAGGCTTTCGGCCAAAGCGGCACAATTGACCCGGATGAAGGCCTTGTCTTCCCGCGTACTATATTGGTGAATGGAATGTGCTACAAGTTCCTTGCCGGTGCCACTTTCTCCTTCGATGAGAACGGTTGCCTTGGTTTTGGCAATTTTCGGGATGAGGTCATAGATTTCTTCCATTTTCTTGTTCTTGCCGATCATGTTTTCAAAGGAGTAGCGTGCCCGAATGGTCTCTCGCATGACTTTGCTTTTAATCCGTTCTTCTATGAGTTGCCACATAAATTTTGCGGCCAGCCCGCCAATCACCTCGATCCCGCTGATGTCTTTTTCGAGGGCATCGCGTACAGCGTTATTCCCGGTCACATCGATGATCAAATCGACGTTTCCGGTCAGCAAGTCATTATAGTCGTTGGCTGTTCGAATTTTATGGCGGCGGGCAAGGTCTAGCCCAGGAGCTTTTGGATAGGGGTCGGCGATACCCACGATTTCCACGAGAGGATCTTTGTGTAAAATTTCAATGAGGGCGGTTCCACCTTTGCCTGCCCCGATGATTGCGACTCTGGTCAAATCAACTCATCCTTGCTATGTGTTCATCCATTAATAATCGTGTGACCTGTTGGGAAGGTTTAGAGTACTTCGTCAACGATTTTACAGAGTTTTTTTACCGTTTCGACAGAGGATTTTAAACGATTTTCTTCTTCCGTTGTCAGCTGAATTTCAAGGATTTTCTCAATCCCCTGATTCCCGAGTTTAACGGGAACGCCCACAAAAACACCATCAATTTTAAATTCTCCCGTACAAAGGGCCGAACACGGGAGAATTTTCTTTTTATCTTTTAAAATCGCATCGACCATTTCGATGATGGCGGCTGAAGGGGCGTAATAGGCTGAGCCGGTTTTCAACAATTTGACGATTTCAGCCCCGCCGTCACGTGTTCGTTGAACAATGGCGTCCAGACGGTCTTTTGATATCAATTCCATAATGGGGATGCCCGAAACTGTGGTGTAACGAGGAAGCGGAACCATGCTGTCCCCATGTCCACCGAGTACAAGGGTTTGAATATTCTCCACAGAAACATTGAGTTCCATTGAAAGAAAGGTTCGGAAACGGGCAGCATCCAAGACCCCGGCCATGCCAATGACGCGTTCTTTTTTGAATTGGCTGGTGCGGTGGGCAACATAAGTCATGGCATCCAAAGGATTGGAAACCACAATAATGATCGCTTCGGGGGACATCTCAGCTGCTTTTTGGGTGACTTCCTTGACAATTTTGGCATTCACGCGGAGCAAGTCATCCCGGCTCATCCCTGGTTTTCTTGGAAGCCCCGAAGTAATGACGATCAGATCTGAACCGGCTGTGGTTTCGTAGTGTGCGCCACCGATTAAATGGCTGTCATAACCATAGATCGGGGCGGCTTGAGAAAGATCCAGTGCTTTTCCCTGGGGCATGTCAGATGCGATATCGATCAGAACGACATCGGCAATTTCTTTTTCCGCGAGCCGTTGGGCCGCAGTGGCCCCCACGTGACCGGCGCCGATGATGGTTACTTTTTTTCTTTTTAGCATTGCCCCCGAAGACTCTGAAAAGGGATTAAAAAACGTTCACAAATTAAACAACAGTGGATTGTACCTGAATTGAATGTTTCTGGCAAGGTTGAGCTGGAAGAAATACCGGATGAATTCCTGGTTTTAAAATTAAAAAGAGGAAGTCAGGACGTTTTATATTGCGGGTTTTCGGAAACAGATGTTTTTAAGCAGACATTGATTACATTTTTTAAGGTCTATTTGTGTTGGACAAGCCCCTGAAATCCCCAAGTGACAAAGGGCAAAGTCGTATTTGAGCGGGTCTTTTGGATCGCATTGTTTTAAAAAAGCGGTCACTTCCTGGGCCATTTTCCAGTCGGCGGTTTTTCGAGTTGTCAGGTGGAGGTATTGTGAAATACGAATGATGTGTGTATCGAGCGGCATGATGAGTTTACTGGGCGGAATTGTCTCCCAAATGCCAAAATCAATTCCGTCTTTGGGACGGACCATCCAGCGGAGAAATAAATTAAATCGTTTACAGGCGCTGCCTGAATCCGGGGAAGGAAATAAATATTTGAGACCGGGCGAAATGGGTTTTGGAAGCAGTGTTTTTAAAGATCGGACAAAACCTGAAAGGGCTGGGCCGATGTCGGGGTCTGTCGGGGTGTAGTGTTTCAAAAAGCAATCGCCAATGGAGCCATACTGTTGAATGACCCGGCGGATTAAAACGATCAACGCAAACAAATCGTCTTCCGTATTAAAACGATAATAAATGCCTCGAAAACGTGGGCGTTCACGGTCAGGTGAAAAATGGAGAACATACTCAAAAAGCCTGCCCTCGGACAGATTCAGGATACGATGGATCACTTTTTTAAAAAGTCCGATTTGTCCGTACGCCAGCAATGCGGAAATCAATCCGGCAATTTCAATTTCACGGGGTTTTGTGTACCGATGTACTAGTTCTACCGGGTCTCGTTGAATTTCTTTGGGCGCGGTGTTTTTTTCATAGAGCAGGTTCAGCGCCCGAATCGTTTTATTAGAGGGCTTCAAAGACATTATGCAGGAAGAAAAGCACGGACGAGTTTGACAACGATCACGATCACTATGGCCATCATCAGATTGAGCTTGATACCCGTTTTCATCATCAGGTTTATGGACATGCGATCCGTTCCAAATACGATGGCATTGGGCGGGGTGGCGACAGGAAGCATGAAGGCGCAGGAGGCAGAAAGTGTTGCTGTAACCAGCAACAAGATCAGGTCGTGCCCGCTGCCTGCAGCAATGGCTGCGAGAATCGGTAATATGACCTGGGTGGTGGCGGTATTACTTGTGATTTCTGTAAGAAAGGTCATGGTCAGCGCGATGCCCAGCATCATGAAAATCGGCGGAATACGGGTTAAAAAAGCCATCTGAGAGCCGATGACTTCCGAAAGGCCGGATTCCTGCATTCCCATGGCCAGAGCAAAGCCGCCGCCGAATAACAACAATATTCGCCAGGGGAGTCGTTCAAAAGCGGTGCTGTCTAATATCGGATTGCCGGACTTCATTGGAATAACAAAGAGTAATAATGCAGAAAAAATCGCGACGGTCCCATCATCCACCCCTGTATTGGGCAGAAGGGCGCTCCAACCTGGGATAGAAAATGATTCTCCCTGAATTCCTTTCCGGGTCATCCAGGCCACTGCCGTGAAAGAAAGAACACCAGCAACGAATATTTCATTTCGAGACAAATTTTTTTGTTGGCTGATTTCTGTTTGGATGGGTTCCATCGCAGCGGGTGACCAAGGCAGTTTTCGGATCTGGCCCCCAAGGACGAAATAAAGCACAGCCAAACCGGCGATCACAACCGGAATGCCGATGACCATCCATTGTAAAAATCCCGGTGTTTGCCGGGGTGAAAAATTTTTCATGGTTTCAATGAAAATTAAATTGGGCGGACTGCCAACGGGCGTCCCCATTCCGCCGATATTGGCGGAATAAGCAATAATAAGTAAAAGAGTAGAGGCAAAGAGACCGAGATCTTTTTCCGAAAATTGGCCCTCAAGCCGTGTAACCACAGCCAAAGCAATGGTGACCATAAGCATCGTGGTCGCCGTATTAGAGATCCACATGGAAAGAAATGCCGTAGCGCCGGCAAAACCAAGCACGATTTGAAGGAGACTTTTGTGCCATCGGCCCAGAATAAACAGGGCAATCCTGCGATGAAGGCCTGTCTTTTCCATCGCCTGGGCAATCAAGAAGCCGCCCAAAAAAAGAAAGATGGTGCTGGTCATATATCGGGGGGCCGTCGCCTTGGTTGTCGCGATCCCTGTGAGAGGAAATGCAACCAGAGGAATCAATGCCGTCACTGCCAAGGGAACCGTTTCGGTCATCCACCAAAGGGCCATCCAAAGTGCAATTCCGAGCATTGCGGAAGCTTTTGGGTGATCCGGAATGGAGATTAAACGGGGGATGAAAATAAAAAGCAGCGGGCCAAGAACGAGGGCAATACGCTTGATGTGATTAAAAATCCCGTTCAAGGCAGTTTATTTTTCACGATGACGCCGCCGCATTGGCGCAAGTTTTTCTACGTCGGGCAGCATTGGTTCATCCGGCCTTTCCGCTTCAATTTTTTCCATTAAGGGAATATGCCAGTTGACGATGGCCAGGTGATCAGACGGGGTGGGGTGCCGTGGTGAAACTGTGTGGTAGGTCAGTTCAATATGTGTGTCTCCGGCGCGCCAGATGACCTTGGGGCCAGGGAGTTGTTCCTTTGGCGGTCCCAGGCGTGCCGTCCATTTGGGTAAAAGTTTTTCAACATAATTGGGGTCATTGGCGTCTTTAAATCGAATATGAGCAATCGATAAGCCATATTTGGGATGAATACCGAAACTGACCGAGCGGATATCGGCTTCTCCCAAGGCTTCGCCTGAGACCGTGAGTTCGCCATCGGCCGGTCCTTCAAAGGCCCATATGCCGCCAGGGTCGGCCCGCTTGGGCATTTTTAAAACCACTTGGTAGGCCGCGATGACTTCTTCCAAACTCATCCCCCAAGTGACTTTCCCAAAACCCTTTAAAAGCGAAGGTGCCTCTTTTGCGATTGCATTTTCGGGTAAAGCCATAAAAAAGAACAGGCTCAGAAACAGGGTTTTATAAAATAACGAAATCATGTGACTCCATTTCTTTTTTTAAGCCTGGGACACAGATCGTCAAGCCATTCAATGAGATCGGCGATCACTTTGTCCCGTTCAATTTCATGAAAAACCTCATGGTAAAACCCCTCATACCATATTAACTTTTTTTCAGGATTTTTTAAACGTTCATATAAAACTTTAGCCCCTTCGGGATGCACAATTTCATCATCCCCCGCCTGTAAAATCAAGATCGGGACATCAATGTGTCCGGCCTGGTCTTGAAGAAATTTGTTCATTTTCCTGAATTGGATGTAAAACCGGGGTGTGGCTTCCATAATAATCAAAGGGTCTGCCGCGACCGCATTGATCACATCGGGATCATGACTTCGTTTGTAGGCCAGGCTGGGATAGCCGATCGAAAGTTTGGGCATAAAAAAATAAAGCAAGTATCCCAGCAACTCGATACGAAAAGGTAAGGTCACTACAGAATAGGCCGGGGAAGACAACACAAGTGCATCCACACTTTGCGGATATTTTATGCAATAGGTGGCTGAAATCAGACCGCCCAGGCTATGTCCCAACAAAATAACAGATTGTTCAGGACAGTTGTGCCGCATCAGGCTGAGGACAGCTTTCAGGTCTTCGTGATAATCATCATACTGTGCGACATCCGCGCGTTTTCCTCCAGAAAGCCCGAAACCCCGTTGATCGTAGGCATAACTGGAATACCCTGCGTCAGCCAGTTTTTCCTGAAGATCGGCATAGCGCCCCTTGTGATCATTTAATCCGTGAACGATGAGCAGGAGGGCTTTTGATTGGGCAAGCGTCCGCGCTGTATAGGATAATTGAATATCCCCTTGTTGAATTGTGCCGGTTTTTTGTTCCACTCCGTCTGGAGTATTTTTCATATTAAAGTGTGATGAATACAGGTTTGGGCAGAAAGTGGCCCAATAAAGTTGCCGTCGTCACATCAGTAATTTCTATCGGAATAATTTCTCCCGGGTGGTGCGATGTTTCAGGAAAAATGACCGTCGTGTTTCCGTCGCTCTTTCCCATTTGAAAACCGGGCCGTTTGTCACTTTCTCCTTCGATCAGGACAGGCAGGGTTAAGCCGATTCTGGATTGGTTTCTCATTAATGATATTTCATGCTGAGCGTCAAAAAGTTGTACTATTCGACGGGTTTTGACCTCCGCCTTGACATCATCAGGGAATTTCTTTGAAGCGATCGTCCCTTTCCGCTCAGAATATTTGAAGATATAGGCGCTGTCAAATTCGACTGATTGCATCGTTGTCAGGGTGTCCTGATGGTCGGCTTCGGTCTCTGTCGGAAAACCAACAATAATATCTGTTGTCAGGGTGACATCAGGAATCATGCGACGGATTTTTTTTGCCAGCCGAATAAATTCATCCTGTGTATAAGTCCGGTTCATCAACTCGAGAATCCGGTCGCTGCCGCTTTGCAGAGGAAGGTGAATGTGATTGCAGATATTGGGATGAACCGCGATGGCTTCCAGCAAAGACTCAGGGAAATCCTTGGGATGGGGTGATGTAAACCGCACCCGTTCCACGCCCGGCACGTCGGCGACTGCGGTGATCAAGTCCGCAAAAGAAACCCCTTTTGCATGATAGGAGTTGACGTTTTGCCCCAACAGAGTGACCTGTCGAAAACCCTGCGCGGCCAGTGCCCGGACTTCACAAAGGACATCATCCAGGCTGCGGCTGCGCTCCCGGCCACGGGTATAGGGCACGACGCAAAAGGTACAGAAGTTGTCGCAGCCGCGCATGACCGTGACCCAGGCGTTTACCCCGTCAAAGCGCTTTGGATCGATGCCTTGATAGGTTTCATATTCGGACAGATCGGCGTCGATTTCCCGTTGGGCTTTTTTCTGTCCTGTTTTTGAAACTTTTGAAATCAACTCCGGCAGCGCTCGGTAGTTGTCGGGGCCGACGACAAGATTGACCACAGGGTGCCGAAACATCGCTTCTTTCATATTCTGAGCCATGCAGCCGAGCAGTCCAACGACAAAGCGCCCGCGTTCCGTTTGCATTTTTTTACGGAGCGGGCGCAGGGTGTCGAGCCGTCCGTAAATTTTGCGATAAGCGTTTTCCCGGATAGCGCAGGTATTGAGCAGCACGACATCGGCCTCATCAATCACGGAAGAAAGGCTATAGCCTGCGTTGGCGAGCACGGCGCGCACCACCTCCGAATCCGAGACATTCATTTGGCAGCCGTAGGTTTCAAGATAAACGTTCATTCAATACATTTTCCTATTGCGAGTCCATCACGGACGGACCGAATGTCAACACGAAGCAACGCCCCGGAGAGATCTTTGTTTGTTTTGACCCCCACCCGGATGAAATTTCCGGTCAGTCCTGTAAAAAAACCATCTTCGTTTTGCGTCTCAAACAACACCGAATACGTTTGCCCGATATGCCGCCGGTAATACGCGGAACGCATTGTATCAGAAAGTAGGCATAACTGCTTGGTTCGCTGTTTGATGACCGTGGGATGCACCGGGGCTAAATCCGTCCGCGTCACCCGCGTCCCTTTTCTGCGGGAATAGGGAAAGACATGCAGGTACGAAAAAGGGAGCGATTGAATGAGAGAGACCGTTTCCTGAAAGGCCCGTTCGTCCTCTCCGGGGAAGCCGACCATCACGTCCGTGCCGAGACCCAGATGGGGGATTTTGTCCGTCGCCTCCCGGACAAAATCAATATAGTCTTGCCGCGAATAGCGCCGGTCCATGTTCGCCAGTACTTTATCGCTGCCGCTTTGCAGGGGCAAGTGAAGAAAGGGACAGAGTTTTTTTGAAATGTTCATCCAGTCGATTAAATCCCGGGAAATCGTCGTGGGTTCGATTGAAGAAATGCGGATGCGTTCCAGTCCGTCAATGCTTTCCAGCGCCTGAATGAGGCCGAGCAAGTTTTTCCCTTTGGATTGGTATTCCCCCAAATTCACGCCCGTGAGCACGATTTCCCGATACCCGCGCGCCGCCCAAATATTGACTTCAAGCAGGATGTCGTCGAAGGCGCGGCTTCGGGAGCGCCCGCGCGTGTATGGAATAACGCAAAAGGTACAGAAAAAATCACAGCCGTCCTGAATTTTAATGTTTGGCCGGGTGGCGTGATCAAACACCGAGAGATTGGGGACGGTAAACTCCTCTCGATTGATTTGCGGCGAATGAAAAACCAGGGGCGGCGTGCGTTTTTCGAGCCGTCCCGCGCGTTCCGTCACTTGGCCTAAAATGCCCTGCACCAGCGCGGGCAGGGACATTTTATGGTCCGTCCCGGCGATGAGGTCGATGCCTGTGATTTTCCGCAGGGCCTCGATGCCGATTTGGGCGTAGCAGCCGGTGACGGCAATGAAGGTGCCCGGATTTCTTTTGAGAATACGGCGGATCAGCGCCCGGCACTTGGATTCGGCCTGTCC
>CALZIJ010000094.1 GCA_945787655.1 Nitrospiria bacterium
GGCCTGGTCTCTGAGGTTCCCAGCGGCGAGGAGTGGGTCGGGTTGAACCAGGCGTTTCTGGCTGCCGGTACGCCCAGACCTGCCGATAAATCTCATTGGCACCCTTTGCAAATTTTAGCTGAATTTGGTTTTCACGTCTTTAAGAGTGGCTTGCCCCAGATTGGGAGTGATGTGATCCTCAATATCTACTTTTATCTTCCTCGAAAGGTTGTAGATCCAGATAAATCAGTCATGTCCAATGTTGAACGATACATCTTTTGCAAACTGGAAGACATGCTGCCGGGCATCGGTGAAGTCATCCGTTATCGCAAGTTTGTTTCTCCGGTCGAGTTTATCGGGCTTCATGGATTACATCGCCGTGTTACATCCATGATCATGCCGGGGCAGCTGTTTTATCGGAAAAGCTGGTGGGGCAAAAAATTTCCAAACATAGAAAAAAGAATGTGATTTTGATTCAAATATTTATTACTCATTCTCCGAAAATACGAATAGATAGATGCGCTCACAGTCCGGGATTCAAATCTTAAGAAGGTGAATGTGTTTTCATGAGATCTTCCAGTTCTGCCCGTTCGATGACTTCTTTCTCGAGCAGGTGGGTTTTGAGTATTTCGAGAAAGTCTCTTTTTTGAGAAAGGGTTTTGGTGACCCTTTCGTGGGATTGTTGAAGGATGGACTGAATTTCCTCATCAATCGTTTGTGCTGTTTTCTCGCTGTATTCTTTTTGACCCTGCGGACCCATGACCGCAAAACCGGAAGGTGAGCGGGGGGCTTCAAAGGTAACCAGCCCAAGGTGTTCGCTCATACCATATTGCATAATCATGTGACGGGAAAGATCGGTGGCGCGTTGTAAATCATTTTGTGCGCCGGTTGAGACATCACCAAAGATGATCTCCTCGGCAACACGGCCGCCCAACAAGACGTCAAGCCGGTCGAGCAATTCTGCTTTTTTTAAAAGGTAGCGGTCTTCCGTCGGCAGTTGCTGTGTGTAGCCCAGGGCGGCAATCCCGCGGGGAATGATGGAAACTTTCGACACCGGGTCGGCATGTTTCCGGGACATCGCGACAATGGTGTGTCCGGCCTCGTGGTAGGCCACGGTTTCTTTTTCCTGGGGATTAATGACACGGTTTTTCTTTTCAAGGCCGGCGACAATACGGTCGATGGCGTCGTTAAAGTCAGCCATCTCTACCGCATCTTTATTTTTTCGTGCGGCCAGCAGTGCCGCCTCATTGACCAGGTTGGCCAAATCAGCGCCGACAAAACCGGGTGTTTTCGCCGCGATTTCCGCAAGATCAATTTCTTTGGACAGGGTGATGCGTTTGGCATGAACTTTTAGTATTTTTTCACGTCCCTTGACATCAGGCCGGTCAATGGCGACATGCCGGTCGAAGCGGCCGGGCCGAAGCAAGGCGGGATCTAAAATTTCCGGGCGATTTGTCGCGGCCATGATAATGACCCCTTTGTTGGTATCAAAACCGTCCATTTGGACTAGCAGCTGGTTTAAGGTTTGCTCCCGCTCGTCGTTGCCGCCGACAGGACTGATACCGCGGGCTTTGCCCATTGCATCCAATTCGTCAATAAAAATGATACAGGGAGCCTTTTGTTCGGCTTGGGCAAACAGATCGCGCACGCGCGCGGCCCCGACGCCGACAAACATTTCCACAAAGTCTGACCCGCTCATGGTGAAAAAAGGCACGCCTGCTTCTCCGGCCACGGCCTTCGCCAGCAGGGTTTTCCCTGTGCCGGGGGCACCAACTAAAAGGACGCCTTTGGGGATGTTGCCGCCCAGCCGACGGTAGCGCTCCGGATTTTTTAGAAAGGAAACCACTTCTATCAGCTCTTCCCGGGCTTCGTCAATCCCTTCCACGTCTTCAAAGGTCACGCCGGTTTGTTTTTCGACATAGATTTTGGCCTTGTTTTTCCCGATTTCCATTACGCCGCTGGCGGAGCCGAGACGCCGCATGAAAATACTCCAGATCCCGAAAAAAATAACAGCAGGGATGATCCAGGATAACAGGACTGTAAACCAGTGATTAGAAACCTTCCCGGTAAATTTTACACCGGCGGCCTCGAGTTCGGAGATGAGGTTTTGATCGTCCACACGAATGGTGCTGAAGCGGTGCTCTCCTTCCCCGAATTGTTTCAGTTTTTCTATCTTTTCATTTGGAAGCAACTCAGAAAGGCCTTCGAATTGCACAAGACCGGTTATTTGTTGCTCTCCGATCGTGACTTCGACAATGTGGTGTTCCTTGACCAGAAATTTAAATTCACTGTAGGTCAGGTTTTGGACGTGAGGTGAAAGGAAGAGACTTTGAACAATCATCAAGCCCAACAGTACGACGATGAAATACCAGAGAGAAAATTGTTGTTCTTTTCGTTCCATGATTGAACCGCTTTTTTCCGCTTCAGAAAGATTTTTCTATTCTCAATTAAAGTATATGATGTTTTCCTTCAAGACTCTACCCTTATGTTTAAAATGGAAGCGGCGCCTTCCCTGTGGTGTCCTTGTTTGACAGATGATCAAGGGGCTTTATATAGTGAAGGGATGAGTGAAAAACCGGATGCCTTTTTTATGAAACGGGCGATTCGCCTGGCCCGTCTGGGGCATGGAAAGACGAGGCCGAATCCGATGGTCGGGGCTGTCGTGGTTCGGGATGGCAAGGTTGTTGGAGAGGACTACCACCATGCGCCCGGTGAACCTCATGCGGAGGTGCTTGCACTCCAGGCCGCGGGAGACCGCGCAAGAGGGGCGACGCTGTATACCACTTTGGAACCTTGCTGTCATATCAATAAACGGACGCCTCCCTGTACCAATATGATTATCGAAAGCGGGATCAAGCAGGTGGTCTCCGCCATGAAAGATCCGAATCCAATGGTCTATGGCAAAGGGTTTGAAGCCTTGAAGCGGGCTGGAATTAAGGTCGTTTACGGGGTGATGCAGGCGGAATCTGAGAAGCTGAATGAGGTGTTTATCAAGATGATGAAAGTTGGAAGACCTTTTGTGACTTTAAAGGCTGCGATGACAATGGACGGTCGAATTGCAACAGCCTCCGGGGAGTCAAAATGGATCAGCGGGGAGAAGTCGCGAAAAGATGTTGATAAACTTCGGGCGACCGCCGATGGTGTGCTGGTGGGGATCGGCACGGTTCTGGCCGATGACCCGATGCTGGCCTTGCGGAAGGTTAAGGGGAACAATCCCATGAGAATTGTTGTTGACCCATATCTAAAAACACCTTTGCAATCCAGGTTGGTGAGGTCGGCAGAAAAT
Source organism: Nitrospiria bacterium (assembly GCA_945787655.1). GTDB lineage: Bacteria > Nitrospirota > Nitrospiria > SBBL01 > JAADHI01 > JAADHI01. Next base: position 3,266 of record CALZIJ010000094.1, read on the forward strand.
ATACCTGTGTTCATACTGACTACTCAAAATGCTTCTCCGCATCAACTCAAGTCGATGGAAACAGCCGGTGTGAAGGTAAAGGTGCTTTCAGATATGGGCGGAGAAATTTCTTTTGGAGATATTCTGGAATGTTTGGGGCAGGCGGGTGTGACTCACCTTTTGGTTGAGGGGGGAGGCCATATTAACGGGATGGCGCTAAGGTCCGGCCTGGTAGACCGGATTATTTTTTATATCGCGCCGATTTTTTTGTGTGGTGAAGATGCGGTGGGTGTTGTGGGTGGAAAAGCCATTTCTCAATTAAATAAAGCCATTTCGCTTGAAGATGTTAAAATAAGGCGATTGGGGAATGATCTCCGCGTGGAAGGCCGGGTGAAAAATAAGGGGTGATTCAGTGTGTGTCGCCACAAATAAGGGGGAGGTATGAATAAATTTAAAATAGTACTGGTTGTGATGATCGCATGGTTCATCGGGCCGGGGAACATGGATCATCTCTTTGCGACAGAATTGATTCCGGTTCCGAAAAATTCAGAGGAAAATGCCGATCTCGAATTAAACTTGCTGATCCAACAGTATCTGTTGTCGCAGGATTCTGTCCAGTCGGAATCTTTGCTCAAGGAGATTATTGAAAACAAGCGGCTGACCATATCCAAGGCGGAGATGTTTTTAAGGGATGGGAAACTATACCCCCCGAATAGCCATAAAGGTTCCTTGCACAAAGAGATCCGGGTGGGGGAGCATGAGATGAGTTATGCCTTGTATGTCCCCAAGGATTACGATTCAAAAAAGGCGTATCCACTTATTGTCTGTTTGCATGGCGCGGGTTTTGTCGGAGATTCTTATATAGACCGTTGGCAGCCGCGCCTGGGAGATAATGTGATTTTGGTCTGTCCCACAATCGGGAATGGAGCGTGGTGGTCTCCCGAAGGAGAGCAGCTGGTGATGAAAACGGTTGAAGCCGTTTTGTCGCAATACCATATTGATACGGAACGAATTTTTTTAACGGGGATGTCCAATGGCGGAATCGGTGTTTATTTGATCGGAATGTTTCATGCCCATCGCTTTGCGGCCATTTCTCCGATGGCCAGTGGAATTCCGGAAGAGGTATTCCCTTTTCTTAAAAATTTTGCACCGACAGGGATTTACATCATTCATGGCGCGAATGATCAAGTTATGCCGGTCCGGCTTTCCCAGGAGGTGACCGCATACCTTAAAAAAGAAAAAATACCTTTTGTCTATCGTGAGCATGGCAAAGAGCATCCCCGCGCGGGCGGCCATTTTTTCCCAAGGGAAGAGCTGCCTGCCCTGGTTTCGTGGTTTAATGCACAGCGCCGGATGGCTGATCCGGCTCAGCTGACATTTGTGGCGGATAAAATTCATCTCGCCCCGTATTATTGGGTGGAAATTAACGAAACCAACGGCCGCATTGCTGATGTACAAAAATCTATTTTTACTAATGAAGAGGTGGAGCTGGTCAAAGCAGGGGCCTTTGCGAGTCTGGAAGCTGAAATTACAGACAATGAGGTCGAAGTGACAACAGATCGAGTGACCCGGTTTACGCTCTTTTTTAATAATCGTCTGATTGACTTTTCAAAACCGGTACGGGTGGTGGCCAATGGGAAAAAAGTTTTTGAAGGGCGTGTTAATGAAAGTATGGAATTTTTCTTGAAAGAGGCTAAACGACGGGGAGATGGAATTACTTTTTATACCCATTCAGTGGTCATTGACCTAAATCAAGGAAAGTAAGGCCTGAAATGTTTACTGGAATTATTGAAGAGATGGGCCGCGTTGAGACCCTGGTCCGAAAAGATAAAATGTCGCGATTAACTATACAGGCACAGACCGTGATGGCTGATCTTAAAACGGGAGAAAGTGTGACTGTGAATGGGGCATGCATGACCGCAGTTGAACTAACAACAACCGGGTTTTCATGCGATGTGTCTCCGGAGTCGTTATCTTTAACGAATCTGGGTGATTTAAAAGCCGGAGACCCGGTTAATCTGGAACGGGCGATGCGTATGGATGACCGTTTGGGCGGGCATATGGTGTCTGGTCATGTGGAGGGTATCGGACAAATTATAGAAAAATCTGCCCATGAAAACGCTGTAATGTTGACGATTGCTGTTCCGCCGCAGGTTTTAAAGTATTGTGTTCCCAAGGGCTCAATCACACTGGATGGCGTGAGTATGACCATCAATGCGCTGTCTAAAACAAATATAAAAATTTGTATTATCCCGCATACGGCCAAAATGACCACATTGGGGTTTAAATCAGTCGGTGATCGTGTGAATGTTGAAAGCGATATGATTGGCCGTTATGTTGAACGATTGCTCCAGGGAGGGATGAAGTCTCCATATACGGAATAGTTTTTAAATGTTTATTCTTCGAAAGAGACGAGTAGTACGGTAATATTATCTTCCCCACCGGCCTGGATGGCGCTTTGCACCAGTTGTTTGCTGGCGTCGTTTATGTTTTTGCTTTGTTTGAGGATGGCGTACATTTGTTCGGCACTCAATTTGTTGCTGAGCCCGTCTGAGCACAACAAGTATGTATCGCCAGGTTGGGGGGTTCTTGTAAAGGCTTCGACTTCAACTTCGGGTGCGGTTCCCATCGCCCGGCTTAAAACATGTTTTTGGGGATGGTGTTCTGCCGCTTCCGGCGTGATCAGGCCTTTTTGGACATACTCATTGACCATGGAGTGGTCTTTGGTCAGTTGTGTCAGATAGCCGTTTTGCATGAGGTACAACCGGCTGTCTCCAACGAAACCAATAACGGATTCCTTATCGGTGGATAAGAGGGCAACGACCGTAGTGCCCATGCCATTTAATGCCGCGTCTTGTGAGCCGGTCATAAAGATTTGCAGGTTGGCGTATGAAATGGCATGGATTAGTTTTTCCAGGTTACTTTTGTGATCATCGGGTTTAACCCCATTACCGGAAGAAGGAGAGGCAATATAGGCTTTAATCTGCTCGACAGCCATTTTACTGGCGACTTCACCGGCGGCATGTCCACCCATCCCATCAGCGACGACATAAAGGTTTAAGTCGTGAAAAAGACCCATGCTGTCTTCATTGGATGCGCGAACACACCCTACATCAGTTAAACCTGATGTAATGATTTTCATCCACCAAAACCCTTTCCAGTTTATTGATTAGTTCCACTGAAGCAATGATCAGCAGTTTTCCATCCGAAGAATGCGGCTACTCTTATTAGTATATCACGTATTTACACCTTCACTCGACAAGAATATATATAGTCAGGTATTTTTTAAGAGGACAGGATACAGCAAATATTGGTGAAAGTGATGTATAAAATAGTTATAAGTGTAGGATTATTTTTATGTTTTCCGGGTTTTCCTTCTCTTTCTTTTGCGGAGGACATGGTCCAGGTTCCATCGGGTAACTTTTTGACGGGGAAGAAAGATATAGAGACTTCTGCCTCGCTGAAAACAGTCTGGGTGGAGGGATTTGAAATCGATCGCTTTGAAGTGTCACAGGAGCAGTATAAAAAAGTTTTCCCGGATTTTGAATATCCCCCGGGAAAGGACCGGCACCCTGTCAGCCATGTGAGCTGGTTTGAAGCAAAAGCTTATTGTGAACAGTTAAATAAACGCCTGCCTACTGAAGTAGAATGGGAAAAGGCTGCCCGCGGGACCGATGGAAGGCGATATCCCTGGGGAAATAAAAAATTACGAAGGCGGGCGCACCCATCCTATTCTGGTATGGTAAAAAGAATTGTGGGTTTTAATAAAAAAGATGTTTCGGTTTATGGTACAAGGGAAATGGCGTCTTCTGTTTGGGAATGGACAACAGGAAAAACAGAGGCACAATATATTATCCGGGGTGGTTTGTGGAATGAACACCTGGACTATGAATACAGCAAGACTTACGACCGGATTGCCTTGGCTCCGGAGCAACGTTTTATTTTTGTGGGATTCCGATGCGTTCGTTAAACCTGTTGGGCCGAAGAGCATTTCTTAAAAACCTGTTAATCAGCGTTTCGGGGGTTCTTCTTTCGTTTGCTAAAGCCCCTGATGTTGTTTTCGCCGGTTTTAATTTTTGGCGGTCTTCCGAATATGTGGGGAAAACCCGGGACGGGATATACGAAAAATTTTACATACAGTACTATAAATCCTTCAAGCGGATTAAGCGTGATTCCTGGACGCTTAAAGTAAAGGGGTTATGCAAAAACCCTCAAGAACTGAGCTTGGATGAGATTATGGCCTTTCCAGTAATAGAGCAAGTTTCCCGGATTAAATGTGTGGAATGCTGGTCAGCCAAGGCTGCATGGGGAGGTTTTTCGATGCATGAATTGGAAAAACGGGTAAAGCCTCTGCCAAAAGCAGTCGGGGTGTTGTTTCGTTGTGCAGATACCTATGTTGAATACCTTTCACTTGAAGATCTGCATCATGAACGAACGTTGTTGGTCCATACCATGAATCAGAACCCCCTTTCGGATGAGCATGGATTTCCACTCCGGGTGATCGTCCCGTATAAATACGGATACAAAAGTCCAAAGGCAATCCTGGAAATTGAATTCGTCGAGCAACCCGGACGGGGTACCTGGAACCGTATTGGTCCATATTCTGTAGATGGAACGATCCTTCCGGGATATGATCATCCCTTGGATCGCGGTAAAAAAAGAAGGCGTATTTTTGGCGGGGAAATCTTTGATTAGGCTCAGGTATTAAACATAAGAATCAGAAGTATCCGACGGAGCTTGAATGGCTGCAGGCCAAAGAAAAGCGGGTCAAGCATGCTTGACCCGCTTAAATAGTGTCGCTTCTGTTTGGAGCGTTTCTTAGGCTTTTTTCTTGCGAAGCCGGAATGCGGCAAGCCCGAGAAGACCGGAACCTAAAAGAATGACTGTCGAAGGTTCGGGAACCGGTGCTGTTCCACCACCCGGAGTTCCGCCGACCGTTCCCAATCCACCACCCAAGGCAAGGAAGCTGGACCAGTCGCCGCTTCCGATACCGTCAAAGGAAGGGCCGGAATCGACGAGGCTCAAGAAACCGAGCGGGCCAAAAAAGGCCATGTCGTATGCCTGATGTCCCCAGCAGCCTAAAGCACCGGGCTGTGTGAACCCTTTGGCCAGGGCATCTGCAGCCTGTTCG
>CALZIJ010000095.1 GCA_945787655.1 Nitrospiria bacterium
CGATCTCTATTTCAGGTGTATTCATCCTGATATCGGTGATCATTTTACTTAAACCGGCACGCCTGTTTTCAGGCTTCGAGTCGGCCTGGAATGATATCGAGGTTTTTCAGGAAAACCCGGATACCCACACATCTCTGGGGGCGCGCCTGGTGATGTGGCGGAACAGCGTGCTTATTTTTAAGGAGTCTCCTTTTTTGGGCACTGGCACGGGCGATTTTAGAAATGATTCTCGTCGGTTATTGGAAAAAGGCGTGTCTCATAATAATCAATTCGCAGTCAATCAATCCAATGCCCACAATCTCTACTTCCAGTTACTCGCGGAAGGAGGTTTAGTCGGTCTGTTTTTAATGATCTTGACCTTGTTTATCATCCCTTTTCGATATTTGTATCGTCTGTGGCAAAACATTGAAAATCATAGACTTCACTGTTTTGCCCTGTCCGGTTTAATCGGAATCATGGCTTTTGTCTGGTTTGGCGTGAGTGAAAGCTGGGTGAATCGTAATCCCATAATGACAACTTATTGCATGACTGTGCTGGTTTTTTTATCCAGCGCGGTCAATGCGCAGAATAATAATGTGACGTGTAACGATGAATATTCTTGAGCTTTGCCTTTCTCCTGCTCTGGGAGGACTGGAATTATACATGTACCGTGCCGCAAAGAACCTTTCTAAAACGGACACCGTCTATTCAGTGATTCATGAAACAGGCCAACTCAAACCTTATTTTGAACGGGAAAGTCTTGCCTTTAGCGTAGAAAGATCATTTTTTCATCATCTCCCGGTGCTCTCTGCGAAACGAATCGCCTCTCTTATTGATGAAAAAAAAATTGATGTGGTGCACATGCACTGGGGCAAGGATTTTCCCCTGGCGGCGCTCAGTAAATATTTTTCAAAACGAAAACCGCGATTAATTTATACACGTCAGATGAAAATGACCCGGAGCAAAAATGATTTCTATCACCGTTTTCTTTACGGGCAAATGGACTTAATGTTGACCATCACGGACCAGCTTGTCAATGAAGTAAAAAGGTTTTTACCCGGAGAATCCGCTCATAAAATTCAACGGCTTTATTATGGTGTAGATGCCCCTTCCCATTTGTTAAGCATCCAAGACCGGCAGGCGTTACGCCAGAATTGGGGCGTGGATGAAGGCGCTTTTCTGGTGGGTTTATTTGGCCGGATTGAATCTCACAAAAGGCAGCACCTGCTTATTGAAGTCATCGCGAAGGCCAAAAAAAACAAGTGTGATCTCAAGGGCTTAATCGTCGGACATGCGATGAATGAAAGCTATCTCAATGAGCTCAAAACGTCTGTTAAACAACAGGGCTTAACAGAAGATATTCTCTTTCAGGATTTTGTCGAACGCCCTCAAGACTGGATGCAGGCGTGCGATTGTGTCCTTTTAAGCACTTTTGAAGAAACGTTTGGCCTGGTCTTAATTGAAGCCATGCGTGTGGCTGTTCCGGTGGTCGGCACAAACCGAGGGGGAGTCCCCGAAATTATTGACCACGAACAGACGGGCCTTTTATTTGAGTCAGACAATACCAATAGGCTCTATGAGTGTTTGATTCGCCTGAAAAATAACGCGCCTTTTCGTAAAAAACTGGCTGCGGCGGGACAAGAAAAGGCAGAGCAGCTTTTTACGGCGGAAGACCATTTTTCACGCCTTCGAGAGTTTATGCGCGGGTAATATCAGCCATTCAAATCGACCGCATTAAAAACCGTTCTGAAATAATATCTGCTGATTCTTCAAGATTGACATTTAAACCCGGGGCGGCGTGGTCTTTTTCATCCGGCGAAAAGCTTAGTCGGTTTTCAGGGCGATTCAATGTCTGCCAGCGCAGTGCCGTCGCCGAGCGCCGGAGCGGATAAAAGGCGGCTGTGGGTACGTTAAGGGCCCCCGCGATGTGAAGCGGGCCGGTCGATCCGCTGATAAACAAGGATGCAAATTGAATGTGTTCCGCAAAACTGCGTAGTCCGGCGGTTGAATGAAAGATCACATGGGGAATGGGAAAAAGGTGTTTGCTCAGCATTTTGGCCTGTTCCAATTCTCCCGGCCCGGCAGTTAACACAAAGGTATGCCCATGCGTGGATTTGATGTGCTTCGCCAGTGTTGCATATTGGGAAATGGATAAATTATTGGCCGAGCCGCCGCTGCCTGAATGCATAAAAACCAGGGCATGCTTGGGATTAATGTTTTTTATAATACAAAATTCAGCTTTTATCCGGGCCGTTTCCTGATGGTTAAACTGAAGAAAAGGCGGTTGGGGATTTTTATTCAAGGGGATCTTGTGTTGCTCTAAAAAGAAACGAACGAGATCTTCATTGTAAACATGTTCCGGTTTTTCAGATCGCGAGCGGCGCTGTTTAAGCCGGTGATTATAAAAAACCTGTGCCAGTTTGGTTGCGGGTGCAAGGCGGTAGGGGATTTTGGCACAGGCCGCAGCCATCCCCACACGCGCCCTTGAGTAGAGTGTGATGACGGCATCAAAATGTTCTTTTTTAAAGTGTTCGGCCAGTGCAAATCCGGAGCGCCAGTCATCATGTGGTGACGGGTCAATTAAAATCTCATCAATCCAGGGGCAGGCTTCCGCCATTTCCTTGGTGTAAGCCGGGATAAATGCCACAACAGAGGCCTCCGGCATATTTTCTTTTAAAAGCGCAAAAGCAGGGTAGGCCAGCATAAAATCACCGAGCTTATCATTTCGGATGATTAGTATTTTTTTAGGCTGTTGGTGTTTGGCTGGATTCAAAGTAATTTTTTATCGCATCATCACCGTTATTAAATCAGGGATATTTTACATTTTGAACCGCTCCCTTGGCAAGACATTCATGCCTTAGCCGACAGGCGTTTTTAACAGGGATTTCTTTAGAAAATGGGTGATTTAAATCATAAAATATGACACACTGCTTCTTCAAAAAAGGAGGAGGCATGAGAATACAGACCGAGATTTCTCCGGGTGAACTTTTTGATAAAATTACCATTTTGGAAATTAAGCAGGGCCGTATTTCAGACCCGGAGAAGCGGGCCAATGTGATCAAAGAATATCAATTGTTAACCGAGGTCCGTGATCAACAGATCCACGTTTCCGAAGACTTGATTCCCTTGGTAGAGGCCTTAAAGGAAGTCAACTTAACCTTATGGCAAATTGAGGATGATATCCGTGATTGTGAGCGGCTTAAAGATTTTGGCCCGGCATTCGTTAAACTGGCCAGAAGGGTGTATCAGGAAAACGATCAGCGCGCGGCCATTAAATACAAAATCAACCAATTGCTTCATTCCAACCTGGTTGAAGAAAAATCCTACCAAGCGTATTAATTTTGAAAATTTTAATCGTCAGAGTGGGAAGAACCGGAGATATGGTCATGACCACTCCCGCCATTTCCGCGCTCATGGGTGTGTATCCAAATGCAGAGTTTACACTTTTAACCAGTGCCGACGGAAAAAGAACGTTGGGAAATTTTAATAAAAGGCTGGCTGAATATATCCTTTACAAACGGGGCGGGTTTCTCCCTTTTTTATCGCGAAAATCAATCGCTCAAAAAATTGTAGATGCCCGTTTTGATCATATCTATTGTTTTGAGTTTCACCCGGAATATGAACGCCTTTTTAGTGCATCCAAAGCCAAGATTCACCGAATTCAAAAATCTCAGGATCAAAAACACTACGCACAGCTTTGCCTGGATCTGGTGTCCGATGTTCATGGTCAGGATGTCGGGTTTCATCCCTTGTATTTGCCAGTGACGGAAGAGGCGATAAAAAATAACACCGCGTATCTTTCTCATTTTGGAATTCATGATAAAATACTCCTTGTGGCGATTCATCCCACATTCAGCGGCGCGGGAAGATGGTTTCGATCTCAAAAACATGTTCGGCACAAGTTATGGCCTCCGAGCGCTTATGCGGCGCTTTCAGACCGCTTGGCAGCCTACGGAAAATCCTGTCAAAAGGAGATTAAAATTGTGATGAACCTGATGCCTGAAGAGTGTTGGTATGGAGAAAAAATAATACAGGCCAGCCATGGGAGTCTTGAAATCTTGTCTCCGCCGCCGAATTTTCAGCACTACAAGGCGTTTTTAAAAAGAATCAACTTGCTGATTACGCCGGATACCGGACCCATGCATATTGCCACTGCCTTAGGGACAAAGCTGGTGGTTCTGTTTTCAGGAAAAGACCCCGCAGATTGCGGCCCCTTTGCGCCGCCTGAGCAATTTAAAGTGTTACGTGCAGAAGAAACAGAAACCCCGGAAAAAGGGATTTCCGCAATTGGAATTGAAGCAGTTTTTAACGCGTGTGTCCAGATGTTGAACTGAACACTTGCTTGATCTGATTGACCTGATAGGAAAGTGACTTTGAGTAAAATCAGCGCGTGTATTATTTCCTTTAATGAAGAGAAAAAAATCTCGGGCTGCCTCGAAAGCCTGACCGGGATTGTGGATGAAATCATTGTGGTCGATTCCCTGAGCACGGACCGCACGATCGAAATTGCTTCAAAGTATACTGACCAGATTTATCATCAAAAATTTTTAGGGCATATCGAACAAAAAAATCTCGCCGTGAGTTACGCCCGACATGATTGGATTTTAAGTCTGGATTGCGATGAACGCTTGTCCGATGAATTAAAATTATCGATTGAAGGCATAAAGGATCGATTGGAATTATACGATGCCTATCAAATGGCCCGAAAAACGTTTTACATCTACCGATGGCTGAATCATTGCTGGTATCCGGATATGAAGGTGAGGTTGTTTAATAAAAAGACAGCCGCATGGGGCGGGACGAATCCCCATGATAAAGTGATGGTCAATTCTAAAAAAATAGGACGCTTACACGGGGATATTTTGCATTATTCTTTTGACAGTATCTCCGCGCATATTCAGACCCTGGACAAGTTTTCGGAAATCGGCGCGAAGGAGATCATCAAACGCGGGAAAAAGGCCACCATGCTCTCTCCCTTTACCCATGGCTTTTGGATTTTTTTTCGGATGTACTTTTTAAAAAAAGGATTTCTAGACGGTTTTGCAGGCTTGCTGGCGTCCGTTTTGTCTTTTATGCATGTGTTTGTAAAATATAGCAAAGTGGTCACCATGACATGGAAAAAAGACATTTAAGCTGATTTAATGATCTTCCTTTTAAGCGACCGCTTTAACCGTTTTCTCGTTCTCCTTAAGGATAAACGAAAATTGGTCCATAAGAGTCGAACCTGGTCTGTCCAGTCAAGTCGAATTTCATTTGGGTCGATAAAAACCGTATCACTATTATCTTTATACCAAATAACATAGCCATTTTTTTTCATCCAATCGAGAATCTGATCCAGGTGAGGGTTTAGATAAATGCCGCCATGTGTCTCCAGGGAAATGACTGTGGGGCGGCTTTTCATATGTTTAATGACAAACCATTCACTGCCTTCGATATCAATGCTGAGTAAATCAATATCGCCTCCATCGATTTTGTCGAATGTCATTGCTTCGACTTCAAACAAGTCGTCTTTATTCACTTGGTAGTCATCGTTGACTAATGCGGGACTTGTTGTCAGTGTTGAAACAAATGTGGAGGCTGCTCTCTGGGAGAGCGTGACTTTTCCGTTAAAATCATATAACGCAACGGGATAAAGAGTGATGTTGTGCTGGTTCGGGAAATGCTCTCCGATCAGTTTTATGGAATGAGGGTCTGGCTCAACAAGGGTAGATTTGATTCCCCGCTTGATATAGTCATAGATATTGGAAGTTTCCGGGTGATATACGCCAACTTCGGCGACATGGGCCGCTATAAATTTCTTTTTCTGAAGTTTTTTGAAGATCTGCTTTTCTGTGTGGATCATCTGGACTGTGCACCCGACATGGACATCCTACGTTTTAGTGCTAAAAAAAACGCCTGGTAATATCGCCAGTCCAATATAATCCAGCGCAATAACAACGAAACGAGAACAAATATAATATGCTGTGCCCACCGCTCTTTTCCTTTTAAATGTTTCCAGCAGAAAAGAAACTTGTTTCTGTTTGAAATCGTTTTTCGCTTCAATGCGGATTGTGTGCTTTTCATTGTTGAACTTGCGTCATGATAGACAATAGATTTTGGTTCATAAATAAGCGTAAATCCTTGCTCTATCGCCCTGAGCGGGAGATCCGAGTCTTCCCAATAGTAGGGCGAAAATATTGTATCGAATCCACCCAATTTTTGAATGTGTGTTGTTTTGGCAATAAAACAGCACCCTAAATACATATATTCAATATCATACCTGAAATTCTCTTTCTTTTTATAGCTGGCCTTGAATCGTAAAAAACCTTGGCTGAAATAGAGATAGGCTTTTTTGTCAATATTGGTTATTCGGTCCTTGTATCCTTCATAATTGATGATATCTCCTTTAACGCCAAATACGGCCGGATCTTTAAAATGTTTTTCTGCATAAAAGAAATAGTCTTTGTGAAAAGTTACATCCGTGTTTGCGACACAAACCAAGTTATATTGTGCATGTTGAATGCCTTTGTTACAGGTCACAGAAAATCCTGAATTGACTTCGTTATTCAAGACGATGATATCGGGATACTTTAATCTTAAAAAAGACACGCTGTCATCAGTTGAAGCATCATCTACAACAATGATTTCAAAATGAAATTCGTATGTTGTTAAAGCTTCGTACAGAGATGGCAGGTTTTTTTCGAGTAAAAGTTTTCCATTGTAATTAGGAAGGACGATAGAAAATTGATTATTGTGCATTTAACCAACAAAATTTTTTATAAAAATATTCACTCATTATTGTTCAGGATATTTTATGGCTTTGAGCTTTACACAGAGTTCATAGCAGGGATATCTCCAAGTATAATATTTTTCATATTGCCGAGGAGAAATATTGAAAATCAGTTTTCCTATTTTGCCACGAAGTCCGGAACTGAAAATAAGCGTTTTTTTTAAATACTCAAACTCAATATTTGTGTACTTAACCGTTTCAATGTCTCTGACAAAAAAATCAAACGTATCGTATGTGAAAGGTCGTTTATGTGTTGGATCTCTGAAATATCCGATATTACTGACGTGAGGAACGGTGATCTCGGCGATGCCATTTGGTTTTAAAACTCGATGAACTTCTTCCATGATTTTTACCGTATTGCTTAAATGCTCAAAACAGTGACTGGAGCGAATAAGGTCAATAGAATTACTACGAAATGGCAGTAAGTTTCCATCTAGATCGGCAATAACGTCAATATTTTTTACATTGAGTATATCAACACCGATTTCATCTGTTTTTTTATTGCTACCGCAACCCAAATTTAGAATTTTCACGGTTTAAAGACCTTTAATATAAATTTTATGAGACCAAACCCTTAAAGTCAGTTTGACCTTGAGCCTTATAAAAATTATTTAATATCTGGTTGGCTCTTACTCGAGTCGTATTTTGCTTAATCCATTGTATGGATTTTTTTTGTAGCACTTTATAGTCTTCGGGAGAAAGAGCATTTATTTTCGTCATTAGATCTTCATAGTTTTGATAGCTAATACAATTTTCCCTCGTTAAACCATGAGGGCTGCAAGTTGCGGGTTTTTCCTCTAGGCTTTTAAAGCAGATGACGGTTCCATTGGCAGCTATTTCGTAATGCCTCATGCAATCCCACCCTCCTCGCTTCGTGGTAATCCCGAATTTTGCGCTTTGTAAATCAGAGTAGTAGTCATGCTCATTATGAAACACATATTGTGACTGACCATTAATTTTTTTCGAGATCTCTTGATCTACAATATGATTTGGAAATAATTTGGTTTTATAGGGCATTTTTTTTACTATTTTTTCCTTTGGGATAGAAAAAGAGACGGGTCTAAGGTTTTTTGGTGTAAGCGCTTTTCCACAAAATATTGACGGGGGGACACTATACCACCGTTTTTTTATCGTTTTTTTTGTCCACTCACGTTTAAAATATAAAAACCTTCTGTGAGGCTTTGGCATATTCCAGTAATATAATTTTTTGAAGAATAAACTTCGATAAGGGAACATTGCCGGTGCATCTTCTCCGTCACAGATAATTGTATTTTCCTTTTTTAAATAAGGCCAATATTGGTTTAAGTAATCATATTGTCTGAAAATATCTGAAAATACGATCAAGTCAAAAGTATGGTTTTTTATTTTTTCGGAAATTTGGGTTCGGTCTATTGGGATATCGTCCAATGTTCGGTATACGGTAAAACCATTTCCGTAAAGTGGTTTAGAAATAGGAAAACTT
>CALZIJ010000096.1 GCA_945787655.1 Nitrospiria bacterium
CTCGGATACACACCAAAAGAAGTGGGCGAGCTTCTCGGAATCCGGCGCCAATCTGTCGAAAAACGAAAGGAACAGGGCGTAAAACGCCTGAGAGAACAGGGAGGTTTCAATGAATTGTGCAAGGTGTAGCGGGTTGATGCACGCGGATGAGTTGGTTGACATTCGTTCCAAAACAGAGCGTCGCGTGCGGATTATGAAGTGTTTTAGTTGCAGTGGCCTTACAGAACAAGTTTACCACGCCAACCAGAACAAAACACCTTTGAGGTACCCCACCCGCCGCAGCAAGTAAGCTGCGCCACCCTCCCCACTAAATTGTGGGGAGGGAATCCGGATCACAAGGAGAATTTATATGGAACTTGGTGTGAATCTGTGCCTGCTGAAGTTGGCGTAGTGTGGTTGGTACACGAACTCAATTCATGAACTTTACCAAAAAGAGAGATGAATAGTAGTACCCGTTATGCGTGAACTGTCTTTATTCTCAGGAGCGGGCGGTGGCCTTCTCGGGTCAAAGCTGTTGGGGTGGAAAAGGATAGGGTATGTCGAATTCAACGATTATTGCCAAAGAGTTATCAAAGCCAGAATCGAAGACGGCATCCTCGACAAAGCACCAATATTCGGCGATATCCGAACATTCATCTGTGAAGGGTACGCCGCAAGTTATACGGGATTGGTTGATGTCCTCACGGCAGGATTCCCTTGCCAGCCCTTTAGTCTTGCCGGCAAGCAAGAAGGAGCAGACGATCCTAGAAATATGTGGCCTGAGACGATTGAATGCATTCGCATTATACGACCCCGATTTGCATTACTTGAAAACGTGCCAGGCCTCCTTTCTCATGAGTATGGGAGAACCATATTCAGAGGCTTGGCCGAAAGCGGGTATGAGTGTCGATGGCGCATTTTATCGGCTGCCGAATCGGGAGCACCGCATAAGAGAGATCGGTTGTGGATTGTTGCCTACAATTACAGTAACAGAAGGCGGAGACAACAAGAGTTTTCCAATGGGCAAAGTCAGACCAACGTTAACAACAATCGCAAGAAAGAACCTCTGGCCAACTCCAACGGCGAGAGATTGGAGAAGCGGAAAACACAAAAGCCAGAAACAGAGAGGGCGAAAAACCGGGCCCGGACTTTCGGAGGTGACTGGTGGGCAGTTGAACCCGACGTGGGTCGAGTGGCTCATGGGGTGGCCTCTCGGGTGGACAGACTTAAAGCCCTTGGGAATGGACAAGTGCCGGCTGTGGTTAAAGCAGCATGGCAGATATTGACTTTCCAGGCGTATGTCACGCGCTCCCGTTAAAATGTCACTCGACGAAATCGCCCAAACATTCCGCATTCCGAGGAAGGCGCTTTGGTTGCTGCAAAAAAATTCCCTACTTTCTTTTCCACCCACAGAAGCAGAAATTAATAACCTATCGTTCCTCTCCCATGTTTGGGGAAAACGGGAATTCCTGAAACTCCAACTTGCCAGCCGGAGTAAGAAAGAGCGCAAGGAACTCTTATTAACCGCAGAACTGACGAAACCTGAAAGCTATGTCCTGAACCGATACCTGAACCAAGGCAGCCACCGGATTTACATGAGGCAAATCCTGGATGAGCTACGGAGTTACTATGGCATTTCGATTTCTTCAGATACAAAAAGACTCATACGAAGGATGCGACGGAAAGCAAGATATCTTCGCGCAAAAAATAAATCCGAAACGGGTGAACGACAAAAATAAGTAACCCAAAGGGCTGGGGAAATTAGGTAAAAGTACGAAATAACGTATCGCAGAAGAATGAAAACACTGCCAAAACCACGGAAGAAAAGAAACTCCTTTTTGTCACGCCAATTCACGACACGACCGAATTAAGCATTTCCCGGCGGTCCGACTAAAGTCGTCACCCCGAGCACAGACAACACACCCAAATAGTAGGCATAGGAGGTATAAGGTACGAAGCATTGTACCCTGCACCTCCGAAAAGGTTGCACCCCATCGGATATATAAGGTGTAAACCGACAACAACACAAACCTTGGAGGGGCGAATGCAAATCGGATTGGATATTGGTTTTGGCGATGTGAAAATTGTGTGTGACGGTGGAAGATTATTTTCCTTTCCTTCCGCCATTAAGTATGTAAACGATGGCCTTGATTTAGGGGCGTTCTCGAAAGACGAGGAGTTTTCTTATGGCGGGCGTAAATACCTCGTGGGAGAACAAGCCCTGTTGGGGGCTTTTTCAACGCAGAGCATTGATTTTTTAGGTCGGTACGCGCCGCTGCTGGCATACAAGGCCATTACAAAAATCGGAGAAAAGGTCGACAAAATCGGTGTAGGTCTTCCCTTGGATTATTACACTACCCGATACTCGGCTCCGCTAAAAAAAAGCTTGGGAACCATTGAGGTCAATGGTGAAAAAATGATCTTTGATGTCGAAGTCTATCCCCAGGGCGTCGGTGTTCTGCTGGACTTCCGGCTGGCTGAAAATGGAAGCGAAGCTGAAGGATCGGCGGCAAACATGATGGTCTTGGACATCGGATTCAACACTGTTGACGTTGTTGCCGTTAATAACGGCTCCGCCTCTAAAGCGGATTCCGGCATGCTTGAGCGTGCGGGAATCGCAAAAATCACGCAGGAGCTGTCCCAACACCTGCGGCGTGAGACGAATGTCAGTTTATCCGATCAGGAGGCCAAGGATGTGCTTCTGCAAGGTAGCATCAGTTTATATGGGCACACGAAGGATCTTTCAGAAGTCATCCGCGCCATTACGGAGGAATATATCGAATGGCTCTTGAACGCCGTTCAATCGAGATGGGAAGAGCACATTCAACGTGCAAAGGTACTGCTTGTTGCAGGTGGCGGCGCGTACTATTTGAAAAATCATATTCCGGACAAATACCGGACTTTAATCCAAATTTCGAAAAAACCGGAGTTCGCAAATGCCAGGGGATTTCTGAAAGCCTTGAAACAACAGGAATCTTAAGATGGCCCGGCTTATCGTCACCATTAAGGACCCCAAAGTGCTTGAGAAGATCAATGCCTTGCCCAAGCTTGTGCGTGGCAAAGTCGTTGAGCAAGCACTTGCCCAGTATTTGAAAAGTTCAGAAGGGGCACATATTTTTGAGCTGTTTTCGAAAAAAAGGAAATCCTTAGAGGAGACGGGACGCAAGACCGCGACCACGGCCACGGCAAAACACATCTTAGGAGGGTTTTCCGGTGAGCTTTAGCACATCTGCTTCGATTCCTAATTCAATAGAAAATCAAATTTCCTCAGACTCCTCCAAAAGTAAACCATTTGAAGATTTCGTACTTGCCCTCTAATTCTTCCTCCTACCATCAATAAGTGTAATATAGCGAGTTCTTTCTTCTGAAATGTTAGACTTTCGTGACATTTCAAGACAACGGGAGAGTCTTGTTGATCAGATGACCTCGGTAAAACACGAAATCAAGCGATTACTCACTATCACCTTTCCAGAATTGGAGAAAGAGAAAGACTTGTTTACAAAATCGATGTTACGTCTGCTTTGTCAGTATCCCTCAGCAGAGCGTATAAATCAGGCTTCCCATGCGGAAATTTCTGAGATCAATATTCCTGGATCCATGGGAAAGAACACAGATGCAACTGTAGGAATCATTAAGCAAACTGCGGCGATGTCCATCGGAACAAGTAGTTACAGCAAGGAAATGATCATAAAACAGAAAACCGCTATTTTGATTCACCTTGGCAAACATCTTGATGAAATTACGACCTTGCTGATAGAAAAATGTCACTTGATGATGTCTGAGGATATAGCGTTAAAGTATGTTCCCTGGAAGGACTACAAAGCCATCACGGCAGATTTGAAGCGTATCTATCAATCTACTACAGAGCAGGAAGCGCGCCTTGAGCTTGAACGTTTTGCTGAGACATGGGCTCACAAGTACCCACAGATCAGCAAATCGTGGCGGACTCTCGGGCCGAACTTGATCACATTGTTTGATTTTCCAGCGGATATCCGAAAAGTGATTTATACCACGAATGCGATTGAGTCACTCAACAGCGTGATTCGAAAATCAGTCAAAACACGCAAACTGTTTCCGAGCGATGACGCTGCAACCAAAGTCGTTTATCTGGCCATACAAGCGGCATCGAAGAAATGGACCATGCCGATTAGAAACTGGAAAGTGGCCATGAATCATTTTATGATTGTGTTTGAGGAGCAGCTAGCGTCTCATGTCTGATGAGGGCAGTTACACAAAATACTTTACAAGGCCGCTGACAATCTAAGTCGACCCGGAAAATTTGTCTTACAACTTCCCCTTCAAAACCGTCGAAGGTTTGAACTTAATCGACTTGGATGCCTTGATCTTGATGCTTTCTCCCGTCTGTGGATTACGGCCTTTACGCGCGGAGCGCTTTGTTTTTGTAAAAGTGCCGAATCCCGGATAACTGTACTTCCCTTCTTTTTTAATTGTCTTCCCAATCGTTTCAAACGTCTCGGATAAAATCAGATCCACCAGCTTTTTGCTCACTTCCGATTTTGTGCTTTTGGACGCGGACTTCGCTATCTTTTCGATCAGTTCGCTTTTTTTCATGAAGGGACTCCCTGTTGGTATTGGCCTGTTTAAATTTCGTGTCAAATTCTATCCCTCAAGGGGAAAATTGTCAAAAGGATAGACCACTTCTGCGTTTGTCATTCAGGAGTGAAACTCATTCTTTTTTATTTGTCATAAAACCCTTGAAAAGCTATACTCGAATTGGCTGGTGATAAGACAGGACCGGCTGGGGCTTTCTAACCCCGTCCTCTAGCGGTCGCATAGACCGAAATTCTATGCCGTTTTTCCGGGTTTGCAGTGCCGGGAGGCGGCAATGTATGTCCAGGCCTCGCGGCTAAAGATTGTCGCGCCGTCTAGAGGCGGTTAGAAACTCCCGGCCATCAATTCGTTGATGGCCTTTTTTTTGCTCAAATCACATCGTTTAAAAAAGGGAATATGCACCATGACACAAAAAATTCGTCCAAACCGTCTGCCCACGGAAAACCCCTTTCATCGCGCCGCCGTGTCCGTCGTCCGATACACGGCGGAAGGCGTCTTCGTTGCCAACCGGAACAACATCATTCAATCCGTCAACCCGGCTTTTTCGAAAATCACCGGCTACAGCACAAAGGAGGCAGTAGGGCAAACGCCGCGTCTGCTGCGCTCGGGACATCATGACAAAGCCTTTTACGCAAAACTCTGGCAATCACTACACGAACAGGGGATCTGGCAGGGAGAAATTTTAAACCGGCGAAAAAACGGCGAAATCTATCCCCAACGCACAGTCATTAACACCGTATACGGTGATGACTGTCATGTGATGGAATATGTGTGTATTTTCAGCGACAACACGGAACAGAAGTGCCGGGAGGAGCAACTTAAATTTATGGCGCTGCACGATCAGTTGACGAAGCTGCCCAACCGGACCCTTTTGAATGAGCGTTTGAAATTTGCTCTCGAACACGCCCAGCGGAATAAAGAAAAACTGGCCGTCATTTTTATTGACTTAGACGGGTTTAAGGCCGTCAACGACCAACAAGGGCATGAGATGGGCGACATTCTTTTGCGGTCCATCGCCGTGCGTTTGTCCGCCTCCGTACGTGCGTCGGATACGGCCGCGCGCTTCGGCGGCGATGAGTTTGTTTTGATTCTCATGAATGTGAAGCACGACAAGGAGATCGGAAAAGTCGCGGACAGAATCCTGCAAAACATCGCCAAACCCATTGTGTTTGAGCAGCAGACGCTGCAAGTCCGGGCCAGTCTGGGCATCAGCTTTTTTCCGGAAAACGGGGAAACAGCTCCGGAGTTGATCAGAGCGGCGGACAGCGCCATGTACGCCGCCAAACGCCATGGCCACAGCTACGCCTTTTATGGGGAACAGGCAGGAGAGCGTAACTGCAATTTCCGTCGTTGAAGGCCAAATCCAATCATCTAAAGACAGATAAAACCGTGACGCTGTTGTCTGTCTGCCGGACGCAATCGTTATGCATTTTTAATCTGCTCAATATTTATTCTGTCGACTTCACGATCTAGCTTTGTTTTGTATTCAGTCAAAAACTCTTTTTTCATCACTCGAATCGTTTTTCCGAAAAAAGTCGCTAACGCGTTTTAGGGGGATGACCTCGAAGAACTGAGGGAACGCGTAAGTGATGAGAACCCCCAACAGCATGAAATGCGAGATCTGAAATATAACTTACCGCGCGCTGGCCTGATTGATCCGTGTCGTTTAAAATGCCGATAAAAACCAATCGTCTTGGTTCCTCGTTGTAAAGTTTTTTAAAATCTCCATAAAGGTTTTTCCGATAGGAAAGCCACCTGCCCAATTTCTCCCTTCCTCCTTCGACGACCATCAACTTCTGCCAGGGTTTCCCGGGATCGTCAATGATTTCACCGGGCTTCAAATGACTGCTCCAAAGGTATTCTGTGAATCGGCCACCCATGGCATGGCCGTGCGCCCAATCAAGATAGAAAAACCGCTTCATGCGAAACCAAAAGGACTGCTTTTTTTCATCGGGTTCAAAAACAAAAAAGAGACGGATGGAGTGATCATCCCCCGCCTTTGTTCTTTCATCAATATCGTCCAGTACGTTCTCAACCTTCCACTTCCATGACACAATGGGATATTCACTGATATCGATTGAAACGGTTTTCTCAAGAAAAGTCAGTGCGCCCTTTGATTCAAGCTTGACGGCCCGGATGCCGTTTTCCGAAACCCACTCCGCTGAGGCACGCTTGGATCGTCCAAACAGCTTCCTCAGCCGCCACTCGTCAGGGACCTCTCCTTTTTTGAAAGATGTTTGGGAAAGGCCTAAATCAATGGTTTTTCCTGCTTTGTGCGTATGGGCCGGCACACAAGATGAAAAGAGGAACAAAACGATGAACGTGAAAAAAAGGAGCCCTGTTTTTCTCATCGCATCAGGCATGGACTTCGCAAAATTGAGCATTTTATAGGCCGGATGTCAACAATGTTATCGAAGATAAGCCTCGGTCGTATAGCTGCGCATCATGCGGTGGCTGTTAAAAAAAGAAGCATTTTTGCAGATGACCCCTTTCATGAGCTTTATCCACGCGGATCGACCTTGATAAAAAAGCGGGAGCACAGCGGTTTCCAGTTTCCTGTATAAATCGATGGCATCGTCTCCATTGGCGGATTCGTTGTCGGAGCCGACGGCCCAGCCCGTGATACCCTCAAGACAACCCTCGATCCACCATCCATCCAATACACTGAGGCTTGGTACGCCGTTAAAAGCGGCCTTCATCCCGCTCGTGCCGGAGGCCTCCAAAGGACGTAGCGGTGTATTCAGCCAAACATCCACGCCGGCAGTAAGCGACTGTGCGATGTTCATGTCGTAGTTCGGCAAGTAGACCATCGTCATCCAATCTTTGTGTGCCGCAATATGTTCATGAAGTAAGGCAATCAGTTTTTTCCCACTCTCGTCACGCGGATGCGCTTTGCCCGCCATCACGAGTTGAAAGGGCCGTTTCTTTGCGATTTTTTTGAGTTGATCCAAATCTGAAAAAAGCAGGTCGGGCCGTTTGTAGGCCGTCATGCGTCTCGCAAAACCCAGGATTGGAGTATTGGGGTCGAGCCGGATGGAGGTCAGCGCCCCGACCTTTTCGATGAGCTGATTTTTGGCTTCAAGATGCGCCTGCCACAGCGCGTCATCCGGGATAAGGTCCGCCCGCACCATCATGCCCGGCTCGTGACACCAGCCAAGCATGTATTGATCATACAAGGCCCGAAATGCCGGATGTGTCCAGGTATGGGGGTGGACCCCATTGGTGACCGCGTCGACATGATAGCCCGGAAACATCTTTCGGGACCTTGCCGCCATAACCTAAAAACTTATGCCATTTCCGGCAAAGATCATCCTTTTCCATCCCAGCGCCTGGGTTATAGCGGATAACGCCCTGCTCCATGAAGGGGATATGGCTGTTAGAGTCGCTGAAAGTGATGATCTCGTTACCATCTTCTGATGATGACCAGAAGAAGATACCTTCAGCAGCCAGCAGGCGTTTGATGAAGTCATAATCGCTCTCCATGGCTTG
>CALZIJ010000097.1:0-9575 GCA_945787655.1 Nitrospiria bacterium
TCGCTTTTCACCAAAGCGCCTTCGTCGCCCGCCTATTTAATATTTCCGCGGAACGGGATGCCTTCATGGCTGAAATCCAGTCTCAAAAACCCTTGTTTCGTTTTAAAAAGGAGTTTGTCCAAAAGCGGGCGTTGAAAAATTATTCGGAAGAAGACTTACCTCAACTGGATTACGACGAATTAAATGAAAAAACACGGCTGCTGATCAATACATTGCTTTCCCCCATACCCTCCGAACACGACAGTGAGCTGCTTTTCGCGGAGGTCACCTGTCTCTTACTCGATGCGGAAAAAACACTTGAACAACAAATCAAAAGGAAGGGGTCGGTGCCGGAAGACCTGATCAATAAAATCAAGGGCATCCATCAGAACCTGGCCGAAAATGCCGAAACACAACGGGCTTTCTCCTGCCTTTTGGACACCCCGTTTGACCCGCTGAAACAGACAGACCTGTTGGCCTTTACACAGTCCCTTTTAACGATATTGGAAAAATGGGTGTTTATTTCACAGCATCTACCCGGCGGGGAATGTGTCACTAAAGGCTGGGTCTCGTTTAAAACCCCGCACAAAGTGGATTTTCAACACCTGGTAGAAATCCAGCGGCCCGATGCAGATTTCCCGGAAAAGATCATTGGCCCAGATAAAAGCCTGCGCCAGCGCGACGGGTTCGAGCTGACCGACCGCCGATATTCTGAAAAACAGGTGTTGTCCGAAATTGATTATTGCGTCATCTGTCATCCCCGTGAAAAAGACAGCTGCCGGATTGGCTTTCGCAACCGAAAAACCGACGCACTGGAAAACAACCCTCTGGGCATCGAACTCACCGGCTGTCCGCTGGATGAGCGTATTTCGGAAATGCACTACCTGCACGGGGAAGGGGACGCCATCGGTGCCCTGGCCATTATCGTCATCGACAACCCCATGCTGCCCGCCACGGGCCACCGGATCTGCAACGACTGCATGAAGGGCTGTATTTATCAAAAAAAAGAGTCGGTCAATATTCCCCAGGCCGAGACCCGCATCCTCACCGACGTACTGGATCTGCCCTACGGCTTTGAGATTTACGGCCTTTTGACCCGCTGGAACCCGGTGAATGTAAAGCGACCCCACACCCTGCCTTACAACGGAAAGAACGTCCTGGTCGTCGGTATGGGACCCGCCGGTTTTACGCTTGCTCAGTTTTTGCTCAATGAAGGCTTCGGCGTGGTCGGCATGGACGGATTAAAAATCGAACCCTTGCCTCCGGCATGGCTTGGCAGCGAAACAGACACGCCACTGCCCATAAAAGACGTCAAGCTGCTTTATCATGAACTGGACGAACGTGTCCTCGCCGGATTTGGCGGCGTGGCCGAATACGGCATCACCGTGCGATGGGACAAAAATTTTCTGGATCTGATCCACCTCACCCTCGCCCGCCGCAACCGATTTCAGGTCTACGGCGGTGTACGTTTCGGCGGAACGGTCACGATTAATGAAGCCTGGTCGCTCGGTTTTGATCATATCGCCATCGCCGCGGGCGCAGGCAAACCGACCCTGCTCTGGATGAAAAACCTGATTCGCGGCATCCGCAAGGCGAGCGATTTTCTGATGGCCTTGCAGCTCACCGGTGCATTTAAAAACTCATCTCTTGCGAACCTCCAACTTCGCCTGCCCGCCATCATTATCGGCGGTGGACTGACCGCCATCGACACGGCCACCGAAGCGATGGCCTATTACCCCGTTCAGGTCGAAAAGGCCCTGGACCAGTATGAAAAGCTAAGCGCGAAATTCGGGGAAGCCGCGGTCTTCGCCATGTACGACGCCGAAGAACTTGAAATCCTGAATGAATTTTTAGACCACGGGCGGCAAATCCGGGCGGAACGGGCCAGGGCACGCGCGGCGGAAGAGGCCCCTGATTTCGTGCCGCTGCTCCGGGCTTGGGGCGGGGTGTCGCTCGTTTACCGGCGGGACGTGCTGAATTCCCCCGCGTACCGGCTGAACCACGAGGAAGTCATCAAGTCACTCGAGGAAGGCATTTATTATGTCGAACTCTTAAGCCCGACTGAGGCCGTTCCCGATCAGTACGGGGCTGTTTCCGCCATGAAATTTGAAAAACAGCGGCTGACGCCCGAAGGAAAACTGCGCGGCGCGGGAGAATTTGTCACACTGCCCGCAAAATCCGTGCTTGTGGCGGCGGGTACCAGTCCAAACGTCATTTATGAAAAAGAGCATCCCGGCACCTTTGAAATGGACGACCGCAAGAAATTCTTCAAACGCTTTCAGCCAGAATGGAACGGCTCGGACCGGCCCGAACTTGTGCCCTCGCACGATTGGACCACGCCCGCGGTTTTTACGTCCTATCAAAAAGACGGGAAATTCGTCACCTTTTACGGGGACAACCACCCGGTTTACGCGGGTAATGTCGTGAAGGCCATGGCCTCGGCCAAAAAAGGCTACCCCTATATTGTGCAGCTTTTTGAAAAAGAAGTGGTGCAACATTCCCCTGCGGATCAAAGTACACGCGATGCCGCCTTTGCCGCTTTTAAAGAAGGACTCGATGAAAAGCTTCGGCCGACCGTCGTGGATGTCGTGCGTCTCACGCCGACGATTATCGAAGTCATTGTCAAGGCCCCCTTGCAGGCGCAAGCCTTCGAACCGGGCCAGTTTTATCGTCTGCAAAATTACGAAACCCACTCTGAAACCATCGACGGCATCTGTCTCAATACCGAAGGCATCGCGCTCACCGGGGCCTGGGTCAATAAAGAAAAAGGGCTGCTTTCGCTCATCGCCTTGGAAATGGGGGTCAGCTCCCGCCTCTGCGCCGCACTGAAACCCGGCGAGCCGGTCGTGGTCATGGGCCCGACAGGCGAGCCCACAGAAGTGAAGACGGGGGAAACCGTCTTGCTCGCGGGCGGCGGCCTCGGCAACGCCGTGCTGTTCTCTATCGGAAAGGCGATGCGGGAAAAAGGCAACAAAGTGATCTATTTCGCCGGATACAAAAAACCGGAAGACGTATACAAAGTGGAAGAAATCGAGGCGGCCGCCGATGTCATTGTCTGGAGTGTCGACGTGGGCGATGCGATTCAGCCCCGCCGCCCGCAAGACAAAACCTTTGTCGGGAACATCGTGCAGGCCATGACGGCCTATGCCGATGGGACGTTCGGCGAGAGTTCGATTTCGCTCAAAGACGTTGACCGCGTTATTGCCATTGGCTCGGATCGGATGATGGAAGCAGTCAAAACAGCGCGCCATACGGTGCTCGCACCTTACCTGAATCCCGACCACATCGGCATCGGCAGTATCAACTCCCCCATGCAGTGTATGATGAAAGAGGTCTGTGCCCAATGTTTACAGAAACACGTCGACCCGGTTACAGGAGAGGAAACGGAGCCCGTGTTTTCCTGTTTCAATCAGGACCAAAAACTCGACTGCGTGGATTTCGCAAACCTGCGGGCACGGTTAAAGCAAAATTCCGTGCAGGAAAAGCTCAGCAACAAAATGCTGGATCTGTTGCTTGAAAAAAAGAACATCATACGGGTATAAAGCAAAACACTTATTGAACCTTCATTTGTTTTGGCTATTCTACGATTTTCAAAATTTATTTCTGAAGAAACTCTCAAAATCTTCGGCGGATAAGGCTTTACTGAAGAAAAAACCCTGCCCTTCGTGGCACCCCAACGCTTTTAGGAAAACACGCTGTTCTTCTGTTTCGATGCCTTCGGCATTGACCTGAAGTTGAAGTGTTTGTCCCAGGGCGACGACGGCACGCACAATGGCTTCATCATTCGGGTCCTCCGGAATATCTCGGACAAACGAGCCGTCAATCTTGAGTTTATCAACAGGCAAACGCTTTAAATAACTTAAAGAAGAATAACCCGTTCCAAAATCATCAATGGCCATACGTACTCCCAGCATTTTCAGCTGATCCAGGACGCCAATGGCCCAATCTGTTTTCTGCATAATAAAGGTTTCGGTGATCTCAAGTTCAAGCCGGCGGGGGTCCAATCGGGTTTCGCTCAGCACATCACGCACGGTATTGACAAATGACCCTCTCTGAACCTGGACACCCGAAACATTGACCGCGATACGCTGAAGGGGGATGCCTCCCTCAATCCAATGCTGCATCTGGACACAGGCCTTTCGCAAGACCCATTCTCCGATAGGTTCGATCAGCCCCGATTCTTCGGCCAGAGGAATAAATCTCGCCGGAATCACAAGCCCCATTTCAGGGTGCCGCCATCGAATGAGGGCTTCCGCGCCAATTAACTGTCCTGTTTTTAAAGCATACTGGGGCTGAAAATATATGACAAATTCTTCGTTTTCCAAGGCATGGCGCAAGGCATTTTCCAAAGTTAGCCGTTCAAAAACCGCCGTTGTAAACGCTGTCGTATAAAACTGGTAATCATTTCTGCCTTCCTCTTTCGCACGGTACATCGCCGTATCTGCATTTCTAATCAGTGTGTCTCCGTCCCCTCCATCTTGCGGATAAAGGCTCACCCCCACACTGACGGTGAGATGCAGTTCGTGCCCTTTAATAGCAAAAGGATAGCCAAAGGCACTGATGACTTTTTCGGCCAATAGCGCAACATCCTGCGCGCCGTCTATTGCATCAATTAAAATAATAAATTCATCTCCCCCCAAGCGCGCCACCGTATCTTCTTTTCGAACCAGACGCAAAATCCTTTTCGCCGCTTCCTGAAGTAGCAAATCCCCGACTGGATGGCCCAGGCTGTCATTAATATTTTTAAAGCGGTCTAAATCAAGAAACAAGATGGCCACATGCCTTCCTTCCCGTTCGGCCCGTTTTAAGGCATGTTCCAAGCGGTCGTTAAATAGAAGGCGGTTAGGCAGGTCTGTTAAAGGATCGTGATGGGCGAGAAAATCCAGTTTTTCCTGTGAGCGCTTGATACTGGAAATATCAGAAAACACGGAGACATAGTGGGTAACCTGGCCCTGTTTGTCCCGGACAACACTGATCGTTTGCCATACTGGGAAAATTTCTCCGTTTTTACGACGGTCCCAAATTTCACCTTGCCAAAGCCCCGCTTTTTTGATCGATGCCCACATGGTTTGATAAAAATGACGATCATGTTTGTTCGATTTTAATATGCTCGGATTCTGGCCCAGTGCATCTTCTTCGGTAAATCCGGTAATCTCTGTAAATGCATCATTGATGGCAATGATCTTATTTTGAGGGTTCGTGATAATAATGCCTTCGGCCGTGTTTTTAACCACTTCAGCAAGCTGACGCAACTCTTCTTCGGATTTTTTCCGGTCTGTAATATCCCGGACAAAGGCCACATGAAGCTCATGATTTCCCAACCAGAGGTGTTTTGCATTCACGTCCACCTGGATTTCCGTTCCATCCTTGCGCAGGTGTATCGTCTCGACCTGGATTGAACCCACCTTATTTTCCTTTGACCGGGACCATATTTCATCCCATTTTTCTCTGGAAAAAAGAGGGGCAATATCCCACAATTTCAACGCCATAAGCTCCTTACGGGTATATCCTAATGATAGACAGGCTTGTTCATTCACATATGAAAACCCGGCATCCCGAGTCATAAAAAAAACCCCTTCCGGCGCATGTTCCATCGAAAATTGAAAGGTCTGGAGTTCTTCCTTTATACGAACATGTTCGCTGATATCCTGTATCGTCGCCACTAGCCAGCCCGTGCCTTCCTCTTTCCCCAGATAAGGGGTACATTTTTCATGAAGATGTTTCACAGAACCGTCTTTTAACAGCAGACGATAAACAATATCGCTTTGGCTTCTATCATGAATGGTCTTATCATGCTCTCGAATATAATAATCCCGGTCATCCGGGTGTATCCATTTTAAAAATGTTTCATACGATGCTGATTCAGAATCGGGTGGCAGTTCAAGTATCCTGTATATCTCATCAGACCAGGTTTGGGAGCGGTCTTCTAAATTCATCCGGCACGTCCCCAGCTTGGCAATATGCTGGGCTTCTGCCAATCTGGCCTTGTTATTTTTCAAATCCTGTATCGCCAGCAAAGTGCTTAAGCCGTCCGTCACCCGCATGGCAATATCAAGAAAAATACGGGTGTCTTCCTCTGTATAAATGTGGGGCTTTGCACAATGATGAATTCCAAGTATCCAGGGTTTTTCTGTTTTGACATGCAGTGCAGTCAGCATTTGGGACTGGATTGAAAAATCAACCGGTGTTTCCGGAAGCGTTTTTTTTGTTTTCGGGTCGAAACAAAGCACACCCTTTGTTTCCAATACTTCCTTAAAAAACGCTTCCATTCCTTTATCAACGGGCAAATCAAACTTCATTTCAAAAGCCCCGGGCCATTCCGGACGTGTCCGTTCCATGGGAACCTGACAGTATTTGGCATTGGGGTCGCAGGGGGATAAAATCCATGCACGGTCACACTTAAAGATGGGGAGCATTTCCTCCAGAACACACTTGAGCATGTCATCCAGATCTGTTTTCATACTGAGTTGACTGATCCGGTCAATCACATCCAAATGATGCATTTGATTTTGGATGGTGCTTTCTGCGTGTTTTCTTTCGCTGATGTCTCGCGCGACATTAACCAAGGCAATGCGCTTTCCGGTTTCATCCTTCACTTCAGTGATTGTGCTTTCAACCGGGAAAATTTCGTTGTTTTTTCTTTTCATATCAAATTCCGACTTAAACACACCGGAGGCCTTTAACGTTGAAAACATCTTTTTTCCAAATGTCCTGTACGCCGCATAGTTTACATGCAGGACTTTTGCATTCAGACCCACCAGTTCCGATTTTGAATATCCAAAAATCCGCTCAGCGGCCGGATTGCAAGAGAGGATATTTCGGGTCTCAGGGTCCACAACCATAACGGCTTCCCCCAAACAATTATAGGTACTTTGAAGCAAACTATTCACTTCGGAAAGATGCCGTGTGCGTTCACGGACACGTTCTTCAAGTTCACTTTGGTGTTTGAGTAAATTTATTTCCGCATTTTTCTGATCCGTAATATCTTGGGCGATACCCGTCAAACGATAAAATTGACCTGATTGATCCCGGATGGGATAAATACAATCCCGTATCCACCGAATGGATTGATCTGGCCGGACAATACGGTATTCCAAGATACCTTCAGTCGTCACATTTTTAATGGCTTCACCCACTCGATCCACATCATCCGGATGAATTGACGTTAACCACACATTCACATCTTGATACAGTTCGTCCAGGGAGCGCCCCCAGGTTCTTTCATAGGCCGGACTCGCATAAATCAGCTTCGTACTGTCATAGGATGTAATCCAGAAAACACCTTGCACATGTTCGGCAATCTGTTTAAACCGTTCTTCAATTTCCTTCAGTCGCTTCTCCGAATATTCCTTTGCTTGATTTACGCGGTATACCTCTAAAATCTGGCCGTAGGTTTTAATGAGCGGAGCAAGGTATTCAACCGTAGAGACCGAATACCCGTTTGGCGCATTGGCCACGCCCAACATCGCAACCATTTCTTCTCCAAAAAAAACAGGGACACCCAGAAATGCACTTAAGGGAGGATGGCCTTTGGGTAATCCACCGCTACGCGGGTCATTTTCAGGATCATTGGAAACCACTGCTTCCCTTGTTGTAATCACTGCACCAAACAAAGTATCCAAGTTTTTAAACTCAAGGCCGGAGGCTCTGTTTTCTTCGTATAAAGCCTGTGTCTCTTCATTCCAGGCAATGTTCGTCATGGCTTGGGATTTAACAAAAGGTGCGCCGTTTTGATCGTAAAGTACCTGCCCGATGAAACCATACTCGCTCTCGGTCAAGTTAAGAAAATCACTTAGTAAATGTTCAAATAATGATGCCGGCGCAGTTTGGGTAATCAAATATTCTTGGGCCCGGTTAATGGCCTGAAGCAAGGCATTTGCTTTGATGAGCGCAAGGCTTTCTGTCTCGGACAAGCTGGTTCTGTGCATTGCGACCTCCTTGTTAATCACAAGAACAATATGCCGCTTTGTGATCCGCTTCAAACACAAAACAGATCACAAACAGAAATACTCAAATCCTAGATAGAAAAAAAATCAAACCATTAATCATGTGAGAGGGTGAATTTTAGGGTGCAGGGTTTACGACGTCATAAAAAACACCATGGTTTTCTTCAAAATCTTGTACGGTAACAAGACCACCCCGGGTCATTTTTATTTCGAGTCATCGCTGTAAAAAGCTGCAGTATACCCATTTACCCACAAAAAAAACAAGAGCGCCTGATCCGGCGGCCTTTTTCACCTTATTCCCATAAAAAACAGGGACGAGCCTTGTCCTCACAAACCCGGCCATGAGGCCTTGACCTTGAAATTTTACGCCGCATCCCTTAGTATTCACCCGCCGCGGGAAAGCCGATGGATCATCCCGTCATTAGAATATTTTCAGGATCACACAATGTTCTTCTTCAGACAACCCTAAAGTTGACACCCTTCCAATGACACGCACCCTCTGTACGATTTTTTTGATCTCCGGCGCATCCGCACTCATGTTTGAGACCCTCTGGTTCCGGCAGGCCGGGCTGGCGCTGGGAAACAGCATTTGGGCCTCAAGCCTCGTGCTTTCCGGTTTCATGGCGGGACTGGCCTTAGGAAATGGTCTGGCCGCACGGTTTGGCGGCCGATGCCGAAACCCGGTGCGGGTTTACGGTTTTGTGGAGTTTTTAATTGGACTCACCGGTATTTTTCTAGTTTATTTTTTCCCGCTATTGGGGAAAATGCTCGCGCCCTGGTTTTCATCCATACAGGACCAGCCCTGGCTTTTAAACCCGCTTCGCCTGTTGATGGCATTTTTGCTGATGCTTGTTCCTTCGACGGCAATGGGGGTGACGCTGCCCTTTCTCACCAAAGCCCTCTCCGCGCAGGATCCGGTTTTCGGACGGGTTTTGGGACGACTGTACGGCTGGAATACCTTCGGTGCACTCGTGGGTGTGCTGTTGACGGAATTTGTCCTCGTTGAAGCCGCCGGGGTGCATGCGACCGCCTGGTTTGCCGGAATCTTAAATTTCGCTGTGGCCGCCATTGCTTGGAAAATCGGTCGACCGATCGAAGAAAATGCCCCCCAAAAGACGACTCGAAAACCACGTGTTGGTCAAGCCGATACAGGGGAAAAACAAAGCCTTGCGATTTGGCAATTTTTATCTGCCGCTTTTTTTTCCGGGTTTTGTCTCCTCGCATTGGAGGTCGTCTGGTTTCGATTTTTGATGCTTTACATCTCCGGCCTCTCCGCTTCTTTTTCCCTCATGCTCGCCATTATTCTGGGCGGCATCGCCCTGGGGGGCTTTTCGGGAGGCAGCCTGTTAAAAAAATGGCCCAACCTGTCCAAAGAAGGCCCGACAGTGGCTTTTATTATGAGCCTGACCAGTATTCTCTCCTATGCGCTTTTTCCCAATGTGGTCAAACCCTATACCCAGGCAGTCATTACCCGCGCCACAGATATTCTTCAAATCGGCATTCCGCTCATGCTGCCGGTTTCCTTTTTGTCCGGTCTGTTTTTTACACTGATCGGGAGCGCGCTCCGGCAACACCTTTCCTCCGAAACAACGACCACTGGCGCACTAACCTTGTCAAATACCACGGGTGCAGCGCTAGGGGCATTCTGTG
>CALZIJ010000097.1:9637-11558 GCA_945787655.1 Nitrospiria bacterium
TTTTTTTAATGGCCGCACTATACGGTATTATTGCTCTTTTACTGATCATCAAACAGACGAAAACACCCCGCACCACCTATGCCGGTGCGGCCCTTTTTGGAATCGGCATGCTGATTTTTCCGGCCGGTGACATGGAAAAGCAGCACATTCTTGTCCCCAGCCAACGGCTGATCTCACCCAATCATACGGGAGAAATCAAGGAGGTCCGGGAAGGACTGCTCGAAACCATCACCTATCTGGAAGAGCAATGGCAAAACCAGCCGCTGGCGCACCGCCTGATTACCAATTCCTATTCGATGTCGAGTACCGATTTCCGATCCCGCCGTTATATGAAGTTATTTGTTTACTGGCCTTTGGCGGTTCACTCTGATCCGAAAGATGCACTGCTTATTTCATACGGGGTGGGCAGCACAGCAAAAGCCCTGACGGACTCAAAAGGTTTACAGCAAATTGATGTGGTCGATATCTCTGAAGATATCCTTGAAATGAACGACAATGTTTATGAAGATCCCAATGAACACCCTTTAAACGATCCACGTGTCCGGGTGTATATTGAGGACGGCCGTTATTATTTGCAAACCACACCGCAATCCTATGATTTGATTACAGCCGAGCCTCCACCGCCCGAAATTGCCGGTGTGGTGAATTTGTATACACAGGAATATTTCCAACTGCTTTATGACCGGCTGAAAGAAGGGGGGATGGTCACATATTGGCTGCCCTTGCATGCCATGGACAGCATGAGCATCAAGGCCATTCTCCGGGCTTTTTGCAATGTCTTTGAAGACTGCTCCCTGTGGCATGGACAATGGCTTGATTTGATGATCGTGGGGACACGGAATGCAAAAGGACCTGTCTCGGAAGAAGTCTTTTACCGGCAGTGGCAAGACCCGGTTGTTTCCAGGGAACTCTCTGACCTCGGTTTTGAACGGCCGGAACAGCTTGGGCCCTTGTTTATCGGTGATGCGGACTACTTGAAAGAAATCACACAAGGCGCCCCCCCGCTCGTGGACAATTTCCCCAAGCGGATCAAACGGTCCAGCGGACCGCGGCTTGGCTTGGTTAAATTGATCGAACAGTGGGTCGATATCTCCGCTGCGCAGGCCCGTTTCATGAAAAGCCCTTTCATCAAACGGCTGTGGCCGGAACGTGTCCGGCAGGATTCGCTGGCGTATTTTACCTTTCAAGATATTTTAAATCGTCACTGGTTTGGTTTGCGGGAGCAAGGTTTGCCGGTCATCGCCGATCTAGACCGGGTTTTAAACAGTTCCTCTTTAAAAACCCTGCCGCTTTGGCTTATGGGCAGTAACGCCGATTATCAACGCATTGTCCGTGAGGCCGATCCTGAAACGGAAAAAGATCCCATGATGCAAATCCATATGGCCATGCGCCACATCGCAGATCGTGCATTTGATCCGGCTGTTACCGCCCTGTCCCGCGCCGAAGCCGATCCCCGGTTAAAAGGAGACGCTTTCAATTATAAAATTTATGCCCTGACCCAGCTTGGAAAGCGGAAAGAAGCCCAACAACTGGTTGCTTCTGAAATGACGGAATTTTTAAAAGCGCAACAAGGAAAAGACGGAGAACGGCCGCCGCTCTCGCCTTTCTGGTCCTGGATGAAAGCGGCACGGGGCATCGACCCTTTAGCCGGACTGGACCCACCCTGAAAAGGGATAAACCATACGCCGGGTCAAAAAAGGTAGTATCCGCCCAGACCCAACATGAAAAATCCCACCATGAGATCCACGGCATCCGGGCTTTTTTTCTTCTCACCGAGATCTCCCTCGGCCTCTCCCGAATAATACCCGTGAAAAAGAATCAAAAGACCAAAGACAATAAATACAACTCCCGTTGCAACGCTATTCATTGGACGCGTTCCCCCCATGATTGAGACCCGCGTGAATACGCCGGCCGCTTTCTT
>CALZIJ010000098.1 GCA_945787655.1 Nitrospiria bacterium
GCATCACGAAAGGCGCCGGGATGATTCATCCCAACATGGCGACGATGCTTGGATTTTTATCCACCGATGTTTCCATAACACAAGCCCTTTTACAATCAGCGCTCAAGGAAGCGGTAGACGATTCTTTTCATCGGATTACCATCGATCGGGATACCAGTACGAATGACATGGTTTTAATCCTGGCCAATGGAAAAAAAGGAACGACGATTTCTTCAAAAGGGAAACACTATAATCAATTTACAAACCTGCTTAAAAAAACCTGTTTTTCCCTGAGTAAAAAATTGGTTCAAGATGCAGAAGGGGCCACGAAGCTGATCGAAGTCAAAGTAACTGGATCAAAAAATGAGACCGCTGCAAAAAAAATAGCCTTTGCGATTGCCAATTCACTTTTAGTAAAAACCGCTTTTTATGGTGAAGACGCGAATTGGGGAAGAATTATTGCCGCAATTGGGAATTCTACAGTGAGAGTTGCCCCAAAAGAGATTAACCTCTACTTTGGTCCTTACCAACTCGTGTCCAACGGAGAGTATTTAGGAAAAGAGGCTGAAGAAAAAATTTCCTTTTATTTGAAAAAGAATACGATACACCTTCATCTCGAACTTCACTCCGGTAAGGGGGCTTTTAACGTCTGGACATCTGATCTTGGTTTGGACTATATCAAGATTAATGCGTTGTATAGAAGTTAAGTTCTTTCCCCTTTTGCTTTTATTTTTTTGTTTTTAAAAACAATGAATATAAGTAATAGTAATAGGGGAGGCTATTTTCTCCGGATAATCTTGGTAAGACTTTGAAAACATACAGTTATAATTGATGATGGTGTTGTGGATAATGGAAGATTGAATTGTTTGGAACATTGTCCTTATGTTGATTCACTTTCATCGATCTTGTATAATCCACCTGTTTTAACAACCTCAACCAGCCGGAGTTGTTTCTAAATCGGAATAGTGGCCTTAATGCTTTGAAAAATTAAGTGATAAGTAATCCACAGCTGTGTATAACCTTGTGAGTAACGTTTGGATTTTTAATGCAGCTTAACCTCATATGGGAAGATATTCTCACTCAAATTCGACCGGATATCAGCCAGCAGGCTTTTGACACTTGGCTAAAACCCACTTCTTTGCTTTCGGTGAAGGAAAGGGAGATTCAGATCGCAGTTCCTAACCAGTTTTTTGGAGAGTGGATTAAGGAGCATTATCACAAACAAATGAAAGCGGCACTTGAAAGAGAATTTTCACAAGAAGACATGTCTATTCAGTTTTTAGTTCAAGACGGCCAAATTGATGTCGAGCCGGTCGAAAAAGAACCAGTATCCGTCCAAAAGAAGAAATCTCAAAACGAGTATCCTAAAGAAAAAAACAAAGGCAGTTTAAACCCCAGGTACAATTTTGATTCTTTTGTGGTGGGGTCAAGCAATCAGTTTGCGCATGCCGCTTCCCTTAAAGTCGCTGAACGTCCAGGAATTACCTATAATCCACTTTTTCTATACGGGGGCGTGGGTTTGGGGAAAACCCATTTGTTAAGTGCGATTGGAAATTACCTTTCGCGAAATGACCCTGATTTTCGGATTGCGTACCTTTCGACTGAAAAATTTACCAACGACGTCATTCAATCGATTCGTTATGATAAAATGGCTGAATTTCGTAATAAGTACCGGAGTGTCGATGCCCTTTTAATTGACGATATTCAGTTTATTGGTGGAAAAGAACGAACTCAGGAAGAATTTTTTCATACCTTCAATACCTTGTATGAATCCAGTAAACAAGTGGTGATTTCAAGTGACCGCTCAGTCAAGGAAATTTCAGATATTGAAGAGCGCCTTCGTTCACGCTTCGAAATGGGATTAATCGCCGATATCCAGCCTCCTGACCTGGAAACAAAGATCGTGATTTTAAGAAAAAAAGCAGAATTAGAAAAAATTCATTTACCCAATGATGTTGCACTTCTTCTTGCAACGAACATTAAAACAAACATCCGGGAATTGGAAGGT
The DNA here is from genome assembly GCA_945787655.1 of Nitrospiria bacterium. Classification (GTDB taxonomy): domain Bacteria; phylum Nitrospirota; class Nitrospiria; order SBBL01; family JAADHI01; genus JAADHI01. The sequence goes on from CALZIJ010000098.1 coordinate 1,988, forward strand.
TCCTTAATTCGACTCGGCGCGTTTAGTTCTCTAATCGGGCAAGGGATTACCGTCGAAATGGCGAAAAGGGTATTGCGGGATACCATTCAGGATCGAAATCGGGTCATTACGGTTGAAGATGTTCAGCGTGCAGTTTGTGATCGGTTTCAGGTTAAAATTGCCGAACTGAAATCAAAAAAAAGAACCAAGAATTTGGTCATTCCAAGACAGATTGGCATGTACCTTGTGAGGGAATTGACAAATCTCTCTTTCCCTGAGATCGGAAAAGCTTTTGGTGGAAAGGACCATTCTACAGTCATTCATGCATGCAGACAAATTCAAAAAGAGAGAAGTGAAGATTTCAATCTTAAAATGACGCTTGAAAGTTTGGCAGAGCATCTAAGGGAGGGTTGAAGTGAAAGTTAAGATTAATCGAAAAGATCTGTTATCCGGAATTCAACGGGTGCAAGGGGTTGTTGAACGGAGAAACACGATGCCCATTCTGACCCACATCCTGATGAAAGCAGAAGGAGAACAGATTGCCCTTTTTGCGACAGACCTGGAAGTGGGGATTCAAGGGTCCTATGCCGCAGAGGTTCTTGAGGCCGGTCGGGTCACTGTCTCGGCCCGCAAGCTCCATGAAATTGTGCGCGAGTTTCCCGAAGGGCCGGTGCTGATCACGGCACAGCCAAACCACTGGGTGGTCCTTGAATCGGGGAAAAGCTATTTCCGTATTGTCGGGTTGCCTCCTGAAGAATTTCCTGTTTCCCCGTCAACCGAAAGTGAAGAGAAAATTCAGATTAATCCGACACTTCTCTCAGGTTTAATTCGCCGGACGCTTTTTGCAACGGGGGAAAATAATCCACAATACATTCTAAATGGCGTTTTAATTCAATTGGATAAAAAAAACGGGGATGAAGGGCTTATCCGGTTTATCGCGACCGATGGTCACCGCTTGGCCGTTGCTGAAGGAAAAGTGTCAGGAGATTGGAACCAGCGGGAAGCAGGGATTATTCTTCCAAAAAAAGCCGTTTTAGAAATTAAACGTGCTTTGGATGATGGGGGCGAGTCGGGTGAGCCTCAGCTTTTTATTGGAGAAAACCAGTTGATTTATCGATGGGGAACGCTGGTGATTACCTCTCGTCTCATGGAAGGAGAATTTCCAAACTACAAACAGGCGGTGCCTTCAAATAATACTAAAAAAGTTTCTGCACAAAAAGATGACTTTGAAGGGGGCTTGCGCCGTGTTTCCATTTTGGCGCGTGAAAAAACCAGTGCCATAAAATTTAGTTTGGAAGAAGCAAAGATCGTTTTAAGCGCGAGTAATCCAGAAATGGGAGAAGCCAGTGAAGAAATCGAAACCCCATACGAAGGGGAAGGGTTCTCAACCGGATTCAATGCCCGATACCTTTTAGACGCGCTTTCAGCGTTGCAACATGAAGAAGTCACATTGGAATTTAAAGATGCCCTTTCCCCCTGTTTAATCCGGGAAGAGTCAGAGGGATTTTTAACGGTAATCATGCCGATGCGTGTTTAAAAAAATCACTGATGACTTGATATTCTCAAAATCTGAAAATGACTCCAAACTTATTTTTATTTTCTTCCCATTAACCTGAAAAAGTGACCCCATACAAGCCTATTTACCTGGTATAAGGAATAGATAATGACAACTGAAGGAAATAAAAGCGAATACAGCGCCGACAAAATCAAGATTCTTGAGGGATTGGAGGGCGTCCGAAAACGACCGGCCATGTACATCGGTAGCACGGGGCCAGGGGGCTTGCATCACCTGGTGTATGAAGTCGTGGATAATTCGGTAGATGAAGCCATGGCGGGCTACTGTACCGAAATTAAGGTAATCATTCACGTCGATAATTCAGTCACAGGGATAGACAATGGTCGCGGCATACCGACAAAATTTCATCCTCAAAAGAAAATCTCGGCGGCTGAAGTGGCCCTGACCTATCTTCATGCGGGCAGTAAATTTGATAGTGATACCTACAAAGTCTCAGGAGGTCTGCACGGGGTCGGGATTTCAGTCGTAAATGCCCTTTCAGAATCCCTTGAGCTGGAAATTAAACAGGAGGGTTCGGTTTATCAGCAAAGTTATGAATATGGCAAACCGATGGGGCCTCTGGAGGTCATTGGCAAAACCGAAAAAACAGGCACCCGCATCACCTTTAAGCCTGATGGCGGCATTTTTGAAGAAACTGTTTTCTCCTATGACACGCTCTCCGAGCGGCTTCGGGAGCTGGCCTTTTTAAACAAGGGACTCACCATTATCCTTGAAGATGAGCGCACAGAAAAAAAACAGGAATTTTGTTACGCCGGAGGCATTGTTTCCTTTATCGAAATGCTGAACGAAAACAAAAACGCGCTCCATAAGCCGATCTACATTGAAAAAGAAAAAGACGGCACGGCGCTTGAAATTGCCATTCAATACAATGACAGTTTTGCCGAGCATATTTTTTCTTTTGCCAATAACATCAATACGCGCGAAGGCGGAACCCATCTTGCCGGTTTCAAGGGGGCCTTAACCCGAACCACCAATAGTTACGGGCAGGCCAATAAAATACTAAAAGACGGGGAGAGTCTCTCCGGTGATGACGTCCGTGAGGGCCTGACCGCGGTGATTTCGGTTAAAATCCCTGATCCTCAGTTTGAGGGACAAACCAAGACCAAACTGGGAAATTCAGAAGTCAAGGGTGTTGTGGAAACCACGGTCAATGCGGCTTTGGGGGAGTATTTTGAGGAAAACCCATCGGTTGCCAAAAAAATCATAGAAAAGGCCATCAGTGCCGCACGTGCCCGGGAAGCGGCGCGAAAGGCAAGAGAACTGATTCGCAGGAAAAATGTGATGGAGGGCGGCGGACTTCCCGGAAAACTGGCGGACTGCTCTGAAAAAGATCCTGCTCGAAGTGAAGTCTATTTGGTGGAGGGAGATTCAGCGGGCGGATCGGCGAAACAGGGCCGGGACCGGCGTTTTCAGGCCATCTTGCCGCTGAAAGGGAAAATCCTGAACGTGGAGCGGGCCCGGTTTGATAAAATGATTTCTTCCGAAGAAATCCGGGTGTTGATTACCGCGCTGGGAACCGGTATCGGCAGTGAGGATTTTGATATTTCAAAACTTCGCTATCACCGAATCATCATCATGACCGATGCGGACGTGGATGGTGCGCATATCCGAACGTTGCTCCTGACCTTTTTTTACCGTCAGATGCCGGAGTTGATTGAAAAGGGATATATCTACATCGCGCAGCCCCCCCTTTTTCGGGTTAAAAAAGGGAAAAAAGAACAATATGTCAAAAATGAAGCGGCGATGCGCGAACATCTCATGGGGCTGGCCGGGGATGAGGTCTCGCTGACCCTCGATCGGGAAAAGACGGAAGTCAGCGGAGGACGATTTAAAGCCATATTAAAAAAACTGATTTCCTATGAAGCCATCATTGAACATTTTACCCGAAGAAATATCGACGCAGATTTGCTTCGCGGTCTAACGCTTGAGACCTTTCTGGATCGGGAGTTGCTGCGGGATGGAGGGCGGCTTCAGGCCTTTCTTGAATCCTTGATTACAAATTGGAAAAACAAATATCCGACAGATACGGTTCGTTATGAGATCAGCCGGGATGAAGAACATGCTTCATCACGGGTGACCTTTCATGTTCAAAAGAATGGCCTGTCTCAAACCTTTGAAATAGACGAATTATTGGTGACTTCTCCCGAATTCAGGGAGTTGAGACAACTTTCCCCTTTTAAATTGGGGCTGGGTCTTCCCCCATACCGCATGAGGGACGGAGATGGAGAACATGAATACAACAGCCCGGACGATATGATTCAGCGGGTTTTAGAACGTGGGAAAAAGGGGCTGTCCATTCAACGCTACAAAGGTCTGGGCGAGATGAACCCGGATCAGCTTTGGGAAACGACGATGGACCCGGAGAAGCGGACATTGTTAAAAGTAACCGTTGAAAATGCTTATGAAACAGATGACATTTTTTCGGTACTGATGGGAGATGCGGTAGAACCCCGTCGAAATTTTATTCAAACACATGCTGCGGAAGTCCAAAACCTTGACGTCTAGCGGAACGAATCCAGACTTTGTATCAAATTAAGGAACTCTTTTTGGATCGGTTTGTTCCCGTAAATTGGAGAAAAAATGCCCGAAATTGAACACAGGACAACAGTAAATCTCGACGCCGAAATGAAATCGGCCTATATCGACTATGCCATGAGTGTCATTGTCGGACGGGCGCTGCCCGATGTCCGGGATGGTTTAAAGCCTGTTCACCGACGTATTTTATATGCCATGTTTCGTGAAGGACTCCTTTCCAACCGAAGATATTCCAAGTCTGCGGGTGTGGTCGGTGAAGTCCTTAAAAAATATCATCCCCACGGAGATACGGCGATATATGACACCATGGTTCGCATGGCTCAGGATTTTAACATGCGCTATCCCCTGGTGGATGGACAAGGCAATTTCGGGTCTATCGACGGAGACCGGGCGGCGGCCTATCGGTATACCGAAGCCCGAATGACCAAGCTTGCCGAGGAAATATTATCGGATATCGACATGGATACCGTTGATTTTTCTCCTAACTTTGACGAGACGGTCGAAGAACCTGTTGTCTTGCCTTCTCGTATTCCCAATTTATTGATGAATGGATCGACCGGCATCGCAGTGGGTATGGCGACCAACATCCCGCCCCATAACCTGACTGAATTGCTTGAAGGTCTGATCCTGCTTTTAAATGATCGCGAAGCGACAATCGAAACGCTGATGGAAAAGGTCAAGGGCCCTGATTTTCCAACTTCGGGGTTTATTTACGGGACTCAAGGCATTGAAGACGCATTCAAGACGGGCCGGGGCTCCATTATGCTTCGGGCGCGGGCGGTCATTGAAATCCATCCCAGAACCGAGCGGGAAACCATCATTGTGACCGAGCTGCCTTACCAGGTTAATAAAGCTCGGCTTTTGGAAAAAATCGCTTCACTGGTTCAGGACAAAAAACTTGAGGGGATTTCCGAGCTTCGGGATGAATCGGACAGAGACGGGATGCGCATCGTGATTGAACTGAAGCGCGGTGAGATGGGGTCTGTCGTTTTAAATAATCTGTACAAACAGACCCAAATGCAAAATTCCTTTGGCATCATCATGCTGGCCCTGGTGAACAATCAGCCCAAAGTGATGAACCTTAAGGAAATTTTGGAACATTTTATTGATTTCAGGCGCGAAGTTGTTATTCGCCGGACACGTTTTGAGCTCAAGCAGGCCGAAGCCCGCGCACATGTTTTGGAAGGCTTAAAAATTGCCCTGGATCACCTGGATGATGTGATTGCCTTCATTCGGCAGGCAGCCTCCCCGGAAGTCGCCAAAGCAGGTTTGATCAACCAATTTGGGCTTTCTGCAATCCAGGCGCAGGCTGTTCTGGATATGCGGTTGCAGAGATTAACCGCTCTGGAACGGGACAAGCTGGTGAGTGAATTGAATGCCCTGTTGGAAAAAATTGCGGGATTAAAGGAATTATTAGGGAGTGATCCGCTGATTTCCAAAGTCATCGAAGAAGAGCTGGTCGAGATTCAGCAAAAATACGGTGATGAGCGCAGGACTGAAATTATTCCCGAAACCGGCGAAATTAGAATTGAAGACCTCATCGCGGAAGAGGAAATGGTGATCACTGTTTCCAACAGTGGCTACATTAAGCGGAATGCGGTGACGCTGTATAGAAGTCAGCGACGGGGAGGGAAAACCCTATCGTATGAGAATACGGTCCCCGTCCTTTGTCCATGTGTCCGCGTTGCCGACGATTTGTGAAGGTGAACTGATTGCGGATGTTATCGCAAATATTGGAAGTATAGACA
>CALZIJ010000099.1 GCA_945787655.1 Nitrospiria bacterium
AGGTATGAGAAAATAGTCTCTTGATCATTTTCATGAAAAAGCGAACCTTAGGGTTCCCTTTTTTGTTTATCTACATCCCTTTTCATTCTATAACAGACCCCCATGCTACAGCATCCATTCTGTTTCGTTGGATGTTCAAAAAGACGAAATCCTCCTTCTTCGGGTGAATATTTAGAAATAAATTACTTTTATATTATATTTCTTGACAAATTTAAAATTAGAGTTATATTTATTTTTGAGAACACAAGAACGCAACGCCAACGATAATGGCTAACCTTTTTGAAAGAAAAGGGTCGCAAAGTCCTTGACCTAAGTCCAATTTGGATATGGTTGAAGAATTGCCGAATCGGCTTACGCACGAGTGAGACCCATGCTAAGTCGGCATGGGTCTTTTTTTGTGCGGTTATAAACTTATTATCTTGGAGGAGGAAAAAATGAAACAATTTATTCGTAAAGGCGGCGTTATTATTGCGATTCTCTCAATGGTCTTCATGGTGTCCGGAGTAGCTATGGCGGCGGATACGAACACGCTTACAGTCAGTGGAAATGTCGTTGGAACGTGTAAATTTTCCTCCGCCACGTCTACGCTTGCTTTTGGCGCGCTCGATCCTTCCAGTGGCGCGGCGGTTGCCGGAGCAGGGAGTACAACATTCTGGTGCACTAAAGGGGTCGCGTATACCATCACTGATGATGGTGGATTATTTAATTCAGGCGGCCCAAGGATGCAGCATGCGACTGATGTTACGGAGTTTATCCCTTATGGTCTCACGCTTGCGCCGCTTGCAGGAACCGGTTCAGGTCCCGCAACCCCGGTGACGCTGAATATTACCGGGAACATCGCTTTTGCAGATTATTCCAATGCATTGGCGGGCGCCTATTCCGATACCGTTGTGATCACGGTAAATCCATAAGGACCAGGATAAAGCATTACACATCGGGGTGGTTTATAAACCACCCCGATGTGCGCTAAAGGTTTAAACATGCATAAAGAATTGAGAAATCTTGTTTTTAGTCTGTTGATCGGTTTGCTTTTGATCTTTATAAGCCAAAGCGTTAGCGCAGATTCTTCGGGATTGTCTGTTACCGCGAGTGTTTTGTCTAAAAGTCGATGTAAATTTCAAACAAAAGCATCCGCCTTGGATTATGGAACTTTAGATCCCTCCAGCGGGGGTGATGCAACAGTGGTTACAACTTTGGGTTTTGTTTGTAATGGCAGTGCTCCTAGCGCGACTTTTTTGATATCACAAGATAATGGGTTAAATGGCACGGGTCCAAGCAACAATCGAATGCAGCATACAGTCCTTCTGACCGAGTTTTTACCTTATTCCCTTGTTTTATCCCCGACTTCGGCGACTGTTCCGAAAGGGGTGATTCAAACGCTGACGGTCACCGGAACAATAAATGCTGTGGACTATCAAAATGCCATGATTGGCAGTTATTCAGACACAGTGGTCATTTCAATAACACCCTAGTCCTGATCTCCAACTGGACACGATCGAATTTTGTTTTATAGTTACTATTAGGGCCTCCTTTAGGGACAGGTCTCAGCGGATAACTCTATGTGTGGAGGAAATGACTTTGATTGCCCACTTTACCTTTAAAGTGAAAAAGCGATATCGGGTTTTATCTCTCTTGTTAGGGAGTGTTTTTTTGATTGTTTTATCACAATCTCATTTTATTTATGCCGGACAGTTTTCAGTGAGTCCGATTAAAGTGAGTCTGGATAAAAGTAACCGAAGCGCTGTGGTTCATGTGTTTAATGAAGAACAATCTCCGTTACAGGTGCAAATTAAAGCCTTTTTATGGACCCAGGATGAAGAGGGGAAGGATCAATATACCGAGACGAAGGATATTCTGTTTTTCCCGAAAATGATTACGATAATGCCGAATACGGAGCGCATTATTCGGCTGGGTATGCGGAATTTTCCCAATGACCGCGAAAAAACCTATCGCCTGTTTGTGGAAGAAATTCCGCTGCGTATTCGAGATGCGAGTCAGTCTCAAGTGCAGGTGGCGGTCCGGTTTGGGGTGCCTGTTTTTGTGCATCCGCCTAAAAAAACTGTGGAAAGCGCCATTGAAGACATTGCCCTGAAGGCTGGCAGGCTGAGTATGCGGGTTCGGAATAAGGGGAACTCTCATTTTGTTATTCAGTCTCTCATGATTCGCGGGTTGGATCAGACGGGCCAGGAATATTTTTTTCGTGAGTTGAGCGGATGGTATCTGTTATCCGGCTCATCGCGGGAATATATCACTGAAATTTCCGAGGCGGTGTGTCTAAAGGCAAAATCTTTTAACGTGGAAGTCAAAACGATTGAGTATACCTGGCAAGAGAAATTCAATGTGGACCAAACGGTATGTTCTGGCTAGCGTATTCTATGTGATGGTATCTGTGACCCAAGTCTATGCAGAAAATCCTCAAATGATGATTTTGAATGTCACTGTGAATACCCAAAGTAAGGGGGATTTTTTTTTACAACTCACGGATACACGGGATATCCTGCTTAAAAAAGAAGATCTTGATTCGATGGGAATTTATAATCCCATAGGTGAAAAGGTTCTGGTAGATGGGGAAACCTATTTTTCGCTAAAGCGTATAAGAGATGTTTCCTTTAAACTTCATGATGAGGAATTGGCCCTTGAAATTACAGCTGATCCGAGCCTCCTGGGCTTGCAGGTGATTAATTTTGACACGTCCCATTCTCAAATGCCGGCCTATAAAAGTGTTGTCAGTGCCTTTTTAAATTACAAAGCCGATTATTCCTACTCAAGTCTTCCCGGCAATGGAGAGATTGATATAACCCAGAGGCTGGGTGCACATTTGGAGGGATGGTCTTTTTTAAATGATGCCGTTTATAGCCAATCAGACACGGAGAAAAGATGGACCCGCTTAATGACCAATGTGACACGAGACCGCCCAGAGCGTTACACACGACTGATTATTGGTGATTTTTTTGCCCGGTCCAGTGAAATCGGGTCCAGTTCGAATATGGCGGGGATCAGTTTTTCGAAAAACTTTGCATTGGACCCTTATTTTATCCGAAACCCTTTAATCTCGTTTACCGGGGCCACCGCACTTCCGACCGAATTGGAAGTCCGTTTGGACGGTGTTCCGATTCGTCAGACCTCTATTGATCCGGGTGAATTTCGCTTGGAAAATATTTCAGCACGCTCCGGTGCAGGGGTATTGGAAGTGCTTTTACGAGATCCTTTTGGTAAAGAAGAACGGTTTTTTTATCCCTTTTACCTGTCTGCGTCGTTATTAAAGGAAGGTCTGCATGATTATAGTTACAACATTGGCGTTTTAAGGGAAAAATTCGGGGAAAGAAACAGTGATTATGGCACGCTTGCTGTCTCGGGATTTCATAAATACGGACTGACTGATGCGCTCAATGCAGAAGGTTCTCTTGAGTTTACGCGTCATCGAGGAATGATCACCAGTGCGATATCCGGCTTGGTCCGTGGAAAAGGGACGGTGACCTTACTGCTCGCCCTCAGTAGAAACAAAGCAGGGAACATGGGGAGTGCGAAAAGAGTACGGTATGGATACCAGGGGAAAGTCGTGAGCGGTCGATTCGATTTTACCTGGCGGCACCGAAATTTTACGGCCCTTGAAGTGCTTAACGATACCGAGAAAATAAAATATGTGAGCGGAGCAGGAGTCGGTTCCGGCTCGAAATCATTAGGGTATTTTAATATAGATTACCGCACGGTGAAGAAATATTTTGGAACGGATTCCTGGAGCCTTTCCGGTTCCTATACACGGGCGATCACTTCCCAAATCAGTTTGTTTTCAACAATTAGCCATATCAGGGATGAGGTTGGTGACACCACTTTTTTTCTTGGGATTCAATACTACCCCGGAAATCGGACGACGGTAGCTGCACAAACAGAAAATCGGGAAAATGCGCACCTGGAATCGCTTCAAATTCAAAAAAATATGCCTGTTGGAAAAGGGTATGGCGGGAGGGCTATTTATGAACGTTCAACCACTGACGGGAACACCTTGCAAACCTTCGATTCCAATATGCAGTTAAATATGGATCGGGTGATTATTGAAGGCGCGTATCGGCATTCGGATGGAGAGGATTTCGGGGGCATTTCGGTGGCTGGCGGCATCAGCTATGTTTCGGATACGGTCTCACTAAGCCGGCCCATATCGGAAGGTTTCGCCCTGGTGAGCGCGGATGGATTAGAGGGGGTGCGCGTCTATCATAACGGTCATGAAATAGGAGAAACGGATAAAGACGGTGAAGTGCTCATTCCTAATCTTTCCTCATATTATGAAAACAAAATTGTCATCGATGATCGTGATATCCCGTTGGACTATTCAATCGCCCAGTTGAGTGAAACCGTTTCTCCTTATTTTTTAAGCGGGATGGAGATTCCGTTTGAGGTGAGTCAGTTTCGGGCATTTAGCGGACGGATCTTTTATGACGACACAGACTCTGAAAATGGGACGAAGGCTGCAGAACTCATCCTAGCTGAAATACAGAATGAAACCAATTTGTTTCAGTTTCAAACGGGATATGGCGGAGAATTTTACCTGGAAAATATCCCCCCCGGCACCTACGAGGGGATTATTCGTTATGGCGGGATACATTGTGACTTCGCGCTCAAGATACCGGTCAGTGCAGATATTTTTGCCGATTTGGGGGAGGTGGTTTGTGAAACGCCACAATAAATTATGGCTGCCAGTGGTTATTTCCATATTTTTCTGGCTAGCTCCAGCCAATGCCTGTACGGTGAGTACGACAGGACTTAATTTTACCAACTATGATGTTTTTTCTCCTCTGGCCTACAATACCACGGGGACAGTTTCTGTCCTATGTACAATCGCCCCACCTCCCGATGTGACGATTTCTATTGGACCCAGTACCCATTCGGGAGGGTTTATCCCAAGACAAATGAAACACGCCTCACTGCCAGATTTGCTTTCCTACAATCTCTATATCGATGCGGGCGGCACCTCAGTCTGGGGTGACGGAACGAGCGGGACACAGACTGTGTTTCTAAAAAAAGTGAAAAAATCAAAAAAGAAACCCAAACCCGTGGTTACGACGATTTACGGGATTGTTCCACCGCTACAAAATGTTTCAATCGGGACATATAGTGACCTGTTAACCGTGACTATCGTTTGGTAAGACTAACCTGCATGTAAACGGATTTCCCCCAACTTTCCCCAAGTCATGCTGAATATTCTTTTAGCCTTAAAAGATCCTCATACACTGGCCCCTTATTTAAAGGGACACCACGTGTTTCACTCGTCTGATCCCGATGATCTAAAAAGTTTGACCCAAAAAAATAACTATCATATCGTCTTCCTCGAAGGTAGCCTTGATCTCATTACGACGGTTAAGTCTTTGGACCCCAGGGCAGAAGTGATTTATCTTGGAGAAAAAGATGAAGAGGCGATCTCGGCCATTAAACAAGGGGCAGGCTGTTATCTGACTGTCCCGGTTTCATCAGAAAAAATACAGGAAGCCCTCTCAAATATCGAAGCCAATGTGTCTGTCCGAAAAAAAACAGGCGAATTGGAACAGCAATTGGCAGACAGTTATACCCAATACGGAATCACGGCGAAAAACCCGCAAATGCTCGAACTGATTTCATTTTTAAGAAATATTGCCACCTATTATCAAAATGTTCTCATTACCGGAGAGACCGGGACAGGCAAGGAAGTGGTGGCCAAGGCACTGCATTGTTTAAGCCCTGTCGCGTCTCAGCCTTTTTTAACCTGCAACTGTGGTGGACTGGTGGAACATTTGATTGCTTCAGAACTTTTTGGTCACCAAAAAGGCGCCTTCACGGGTGCTGACCGGGACAAAACTGGGCTTTTTGAAGCCGCCGGAGAGGGGACTTTGTTTTTGGATGAAATCGGAGAACTGCCGCTATCCTTTCAACCGCACCTTTTAAGGGTCTTACAAAATGGTGAATACAGGCGTGTCGGCAGTCAGAAATCCGACAAGGCCAAATGCCGGATTATTGCGGCGACCCATCGTCCCTTGGAAATCGAAGTTCGGGAAGGGCGGTTTCGGGAAGATTTATATTTTAGAATCACGCCTTTGGTCGTTAAAATTCCATCTCTCAGGGATCGAAAGGACGACCTTCTTTTGTTAAGCCGGGTTTTTTTAAAAAGATTCAATGAGCGGACCGGGAAAAGGGTCAACGGGATTTCAAGGCCTGCGCAAACCGCGCTGATGAGTTATGATTGGCCGGGCAATATCCGTGAACTGGAAAATACCATTGAGCGGGCGGCACTGCTCACCACAGAATCTTTTATAAGACCCGAAGATTTCCCTCCACATTTAATGAAATCTCCCGTTTCCGAGCCGCCACCGCTGATGTCGCTTGCCGATGCTGAAAAACATCATATCCAAAAAGTTCTGGATATGAACAATGGAAACCGAACCCAAACCGCCGTGATTCTAGGGATCAGCCGCCGTGCCTTGATCCGAAAAATCGAAAAATACAACTTATAAATCCAACTGTCCCTTTTATAAAATTTAAATCCGCCTCGCTTTTATCGTTTATATGTTTAAACTGTGACAAAAGCGCACAGTCAACCAAAAACGCACACCTATTTTTTAGAAAAACATACCAAAAACGCACACCCTTAGAAAAAGAGAAGGTCGAACTGAAAAAATAGTTTTAAAATTCAATGAGTTATGATAAAAGATGCCGTGGCATACGTATTGCTATATCAGAATGGCATGAATAAAACGGCACAAAAAACATGGGTTTTTGGATTGGCACTCAGCCTCTTAATGATCGCCATTCCCGCTTTTGCAGGTGATAAAGGCAAAATCAGTGTCCGGGCAGAGATTTTGGGCCATCTCTCTCAAACCGTCATTCAGGACCAATCCGCATTAACAATCTCAAAAGAAGACATCGCCAGGGGTTATATCGATATTCAGGGCGGGACTGTCCTTCAAGTGAAAACCAATACGGCAACCGGTTATTTTCTGCATGTGGGCATGCAAGAGAACATGGTGCGTGAAGTGCAGGTCATTATCAATGGGCGCCAAGTCTACGTGCCGGTAGGTGGTGGAATGGTCCATCAATTGTCCCCGAAGACCATGCAGGAAACCCTTCAGATTGGATACCGTATTTTTATCGCCGAAGATACACTCCCCGGCAACTACGCCTGGCCGGTGTCGATTTCCGCTTCTTTGATTTAAACCTTCCTAAAATAAAATACCGCCCCTTTTGATGACCAATCTCTCTTGTCTCTTTACAGAGAGACATGGATCTGCACGGAAAAGGCGACGGGTCTCCCTTTAATATATTACGAAAACCCGCATTAGAAGCCATCGTGTTTTACCCAGGAATTTCTTGTTCAGTGTCCGTAAATTCTCCACATTGTTTCCAAAGAACAAGGTCTATAGGATAAATCTCAGCAGTAAGATCATTCTTTGTTTCCTTAAAAGTTCATCACACTGCGTCTCACAGACACAATACATCGAAATTTTTGGTCAAAATCCAAAGCTTGAACCTGAGGGAGGCTCTTCTGACCGAGGTGATTAGGGTTTCAATCTTATCCGACATTGAACGAGATGAGGTGGTAGGGTTTTAGTGGACACTTTCTTAAGATTGAATTATCAATCATTCAGGAGGTGTTCAATGAGTAAGAAGCAAAGACGGAATCACACAA
>CALZIJ010000100.1 GCA_945787655.1 Nitrospiria bacterium
TTATTTATAGTGAGTTCTTTCGGAATATGATGATTTGGCAGTCTGCTGGCTTGATGATCGCTTGTTTTTATTGCATGACAAAAGGCTTCTTATTTGATTGGTTTAGTTCCGGTGTCCATCGTCTTGCATGCCGGGCGGTGATATGAGAAAATGACCCCCTTATGGATTCCAAATACTCCCTCTCACCCTTTAAAGTAAGGTGTTGCGTAGAATGACTTCTTCAGAAGTACGTGCGTTATTTATTCAATATTTTTCAGAAAAAGGCCACGAAGTTGTCTCCAGCGGGCCGCTTATTCCGAAAGACGACCCCACGCTTTTATTTAATAATGCGGGAATGGTCCAGTTTAAGAAGACTTTTTTGGGTGAAGAAACGAGGCCCTATCTTCGAGCCGTTTCCTCACAAAAGTGTGTTCGAGCGGGAGGAAAACATAATGACCTTGAAAATGTGGGTCAAACAGCCCGTCACCATACTTTTTTTGAAATGCTGGGAAATTTTTCGTTTGGAGACTATTTTAAAAAAGACGCCATCCATTTTGCCTGGGAGTTGCTGACAGATCGTTTTCATCTTCCGGCTTCAAAGCTCTGGATTACGATCTATCAGGATGACGACGAGGCTGCCGGTATCTGGAAAGAGATTATCCCTGAAAATCGTATCCTTCGACTGGGAGAGAAAGATAATTTTTGGCAAATGGGAGATGTCGGACCCTGCGGTCCCTGCTCTGAAATTATGTTTGATCAGGGCGATGCGGTTCACAAGGATTGTCCGGGGATCGGGGTGTGTGAATGTGACCGTTATCTTGAGATCTGGAATCTTGTTTTTATGCAGTATAATCGGGATGCTTCGGGAAACCTAACACCGCTGCCGAAACCCAGTATTGATACCGGCATGGGACTTGAGCGGATGACGGCCGTTTGTCAGGGCGTTTTTAATAATTATGAGACCGATCTTTTTACCCCGTTATTTCAAAAAATAGCAGAATGCGCAAACCGTTCAGAAAAAGAAGTCACTGCATCCGTTCCAGGCCGCGTCATTGCAGACCATGTCCGTGCGGTGACGTTTATGGCCAGTGACGGGGTGATCCCCTCCAATGAAGGCCGGGGATATGTCTTTAGACGCATATTAAGGCGAGCCGCACGATATGGCCGGCAATTTGGCTTGAATGAACCCTTTTTATCGGCATTGACCGGGACGGTCGTTGAACAGATGTCGGGGCCTTACCCGGAACTGATTCATCAAAAAGAATTAATAGAACGCATTGTTCTGGGAGAGGAGGAACGTTTTATCCATACATTAAACCATGGGATGGCGCTTCTTGACGATATTATTGCCGACTTGAAAAAGAAAAACCAAGCCATTATTGACGGAGATGCGCTTTTTACCTTGTATGATACCTACGGGTTCCCGATTGACCTCACCGAGGAAGTCGCGAAAGAAAATGGTTTGTCCCTGGATATGACAGGATACCAGTCGGCCATGAATGCGCAAAAAGAACGGGCAAGACGTTCATGGCTAGGCGGGGATCGAGGGGCACGAGACATGGAGGACGCCGAGTTATACAAGACCCTTTTAAGGCGTTTTGGTGCAACGGACTTTGTCGGATATGATCGATTGTCCGAGGAGGTCTCACTTCTTGCCATCATAAAAGAAAATCAATTGCAGGATTCTGCAGAAGCCGGAGAAGAGGTTGCCCTGATTTTTAATGAAACACCGTTTTATCCCGAAGCGGGAGGACAGGTCGGAGATCAGGGACGTGTTTATTCCAAGGCCTCTTGTATCGAGGTTGAAAAAACGCTCAAGGCGCTGCCGGATTTAATTTTACATCAAGGGAAGGTTGTCCAGGGGAAGCTTGCTATCGGGGATCGTTTTCAGGCGGATGTCGATGGTGTATTGCGCCATAATACTGCCCGAAACCATACCGGCACACACTTATTACATGCGGTATTGCGGAAAGTACTGGGTGACCATGTGAAACAGGCCGGATCACTTGTTGCGCCGGATCGGCTGCGTTTTGATTTTCAACATTTCGCACCCCTGACGGAACGTGAGCTGGATCGAATCGAAGCCGAGGTCAACCAGCAGATTTTGACAGACGAGGTGGTTCAGACGACAGTAATGGATATGAAAGACGCCGTTGAATCGGGGGCGATGGCCCTTTTTGGAGAAAAATACGGAGAAGAAGTCCGTGTTGTTTCTGTGGGAGAGGTCAGCCGGGAGTTATGCGGCGGTACCCATTGTCGAAGCGCCGGAGAGATCGGCTTATTTAAAATTATCAAGGAAGGAAGCGTCGCGTCCGGCATTCGCCGGGTGGAAGCCGTGACGGGTTTATCAGCGTATCAATGGGTTAAAAAGCAGGAAGAACTGATTCGAAGCCTTTCAGGTCTTTTGAAGGGGAATCCTGATGAAATCTTAAAAAAATCAGAGCGGTTACTGCAACAGCTCGAAGAAAAACAGAAAGAAATAGAACGACTTCGTTCACAGAAATCATCTGCTGATGCGGACCCGCTTTCCAATGTTAAAAAGGTAGGCGATGTTTCTATATTGATTGAAAAACGTCCTCCTTCCGAGATGAAAGAAATTCGGGCGTATGCTGATCATTTACGGGATCGTCTGAAGTCTGGTATCATCGTAGTTGGTGCTAAAAACCTGGATGGTGACAAAATTTCCCTGGTTGTGATGGTCACCCCGGATTGGATCGAGCGCTACAAAGCCGGAGAAATCGCCAAAAAACTTTCTGTTTTAATTGACGGGAGCGGAGGCGGCAAGGCGGAAATGGCGCAGGCGGGCGGAAAAGGGATTGAAAAGTTTGATCTGCTTTTTACAGAAGCCATTCCAATAATACAGGGGATGTAAAAGCAACAGGGATTTGACATCTTTTTGCAAAGAGGAAAGTATATTAGAAAGCGAAGATGAAAGTTTCTCCAAAAATAACAGAAAAGATGGTTGTTTTATTTTCGGGCAACCTCAACGCTGTTGGACTGTAAAAGTCTGAAATAAGGACTTTGGAAAGGAGGGACTAATAATGGGAAAACGGGTTTTCACCTTTCTTTTTATCCTTCTGATTATTGCGGGATTGGGAAAAGGCTTTCTGGTTCTTCAAAAACCACCTTCTACAGAAGCCACAGAATCCATTGTAGAAATCCATTCTGGCGCCACATTTCTTGAAGTCACCCATCTTTTAAAAGAGAACGCTCTAATTACCAGTCCGCTTGCCTTTCGGATACTCGGAAAATTCACCAAAAATGAATCCAGGATTAAACCTGGAGAATACCGTTTGCATCCTGCCATGACGCCCTCACAAATTCTCGACAAGCTCGTAAAGGGCGATGTTTTAAAGTATCGTATCGTGATTCCGGAAGGGATGAATATAAAAGAAATCGGGGAAATACTTGAAGCGGCAGATTTAGTCAAGGCGGAAACGTTTTATGAAACCACACGGGACAAAGCGCTCATTGCGTCTTTGGGAATTGAAGCAGATGACCTTGAAGGCTTTCTTTTCCCGGATACCTATCATTTTACCAAGCAGTCTTCACCTGATCAGTTTGTCCGTACAATGGTCAGACAATTTCAAATGGTTTACGACGAATCTTTTTCCGCCCAAGCCGAAAAACTGGGCATGAGTCAAGGGGAAGTGGTGACTTTGGCATCTATTATTGAAAAAGAAACAGGCGCACCGTTTGAGCGTACCCTTATTTCGGGTGTTTTCCATAACCGCCTTCAACGGAAAATGCGTCTTCAGAGTGATCCCACAGTCATTTTTTCTCTGACCAATTTTGATGGAAATATACGGAAAAAGGATTTAATGAATGATTCCCCGTATAATACTTACCGGGTATCCGGACTTCCTCCAGGGCCAATCGCCAACCCCGGAAGAGATGCCATTTATGCGGCCCTTTTCCCTGAGGAGGTAGACTATCTTTTTTTCGTTTCAAAAAATAATGGCGAGCATTATTTTTCCAAAACGCTTCGGGAACACAATGCTGCGGTCAGAAAATATCAGCTTAAAGAAAATGATGAAGCCATGTGCCGAAATTGCGGGGATGAGGGGGGATAATGTTTAGGCCAGGCAGTCGATTAAAATCCCATAATAGTTTAGATGATGCAATATGAAGAAAAAATAAAGTCACTGGGTTTGCATTTGCCGGACCCGCCCAAACCCGTCGCATCCTATGTTCCCCTGATGAGAAGCGGAAACCTTCTTTTTTTATCAGGCATGCTGCCTTTTATAGACGGCAAGCTGGCATATACCGGAAAGCTCGGAGACAAGCTGGAGATTGAAGAAGGCAAGAAGGCCGCGGAAATCACATTGCTCAATGCGCTTTCAGTAATTCGATCTGAAACAGGATCATTAAATACCGTCGAGCAGTTTGTACGTCTGTCCATTTACGTGTCTTCAAGTTCTGATTTTACGGATCAACCCGCTGTTGCCAATGGGGCTTCGGATCTGCTCGAAAAAATTTTTGGTCATCTTGGAAAACATGCGCGTCTGGCCCTGGGTGCACCAGTTTTACCACTGGATGCTCCGATTGAGTTGGAGATGATTGTTGAAGTGGCCGCGATGGGATACAATGAAAGGGATGAAACGGTAAGAACGTGTTAGAGAATACGTTGAAGCTCAGATAGATCGGATAAATCATAATCCGCTTTTTGTATACTCGCGGGTTGTGGAACCCGGTCCGGGTTGATCCAGGCGGCGGCCATGCCGATGCCTTTCGCCCCCAGAATATCTTCTTCCCAATTATCTCCAACAAAGAGGGCTTCATGAGGAGGCGTATCCAGCGCCTGACAAGCCGTTACAAAAAGCTCTTCTCTGGGTTTCCGAAGACCGATTTCAGCGGATATCAGAACCGATTCAAAAAGGTGTTCGATCTTGTCTCGCTTCAAAACATGCCTGACTGTTTTTACATCGTCAAAATTGGTCACCAATCCGATTGGATATTCCGCTTCCCAGGTTTTAAGTAATTCATGATGTCGCGGCAATATTTCCAGGCATTTTGCCACCCGGTCCAGATGAATTTCTTTGAGTAATCGATGAATTTCTCGATGCCTTGGACCTAAGTCAGCGTCCAGTTTTTTTAAAAACCGTTCAAAGCGTTCGTGAGATGAAATCTCTTCACCACTTTTCTTTTTTTCCATTGCGATCTCGTTGGAAATAACCATAAAAGCGTTGTGGAAATTTTCGTAGGAGATTTTCCCTCGATCAAATTCTCTAAAACAGGCATACAGCAGGGGAGTGGTGCTTTGAACATGTTCTCCGTTGATATCTGCCAAGGGAATTCGGTCGGTCCGGTATTGCATCAGGGTTCCGCAAAGATCAAAGACAATCGCCTTAAACCGGATCATTGGTCTGACTCTGCCGCATTGAGAAGGGCTTTTGCATTCCTTGACAACCCTTTCTGTTTTGCCCGGAGCAAGGGGGTTTTTGAAAAACGTTTTTTAAATTCCATCGTATCTTTAATGGAGAATACCTCATTGAGTTCCAGAGCTGGTCCTGTCCCCCGTGTATCCGAGAAAGCGGGTTCCTGAGTGGTGACGGCCGATCCATTAAATGGACAAACATCCTGACAAATATCGCATCCAAACAGCCAGTTTTCCATATTTGATGTGAAGTTATCAGGTATTTCCCCTTTGTTTTCGATCGTGAGATAGGAGAGACACCGGCGTGCGTCCAAGCGGTAGGGGGTGTCTATCGCCCCTGTCGGACAAGCGTCGATGCAACGTCGGCAATTGCCGCACTGGCCGGTTGCGGGTAAATCAGCCTTAAGATCCAGGTCTGTAATGACTTCGGCCAAGAAAACCCAGGAACCGAATTGTGGCGTGATGAGATTTGTGTTTTTCCCAATAAAACCCAATCCTGCGCGTTCTGCAAAGGCGCGTTCCAAAAGCGGGCCATGGTCAACATATCCTTTCCAGCACGTCCCTTTGCGTTCCTGAATGGCCATAATGAGGGACGCCAGTTTTTTTTCAATAATGTCATGGTAATCCTCTCCCCAAGCATAACGGGCAATTTTGCCTTTGAGGCCTTTGGAGGTCTTTTCCGGATTTTCCGGCATTGGTTGATAATAATTGAGTGCTAATGCAATCACTGACCTGGCTTCTGGAAAACGTTGTTTCGGGTCAAAGCGGATCTCTGGAGATTTTTGAAGATAGGCCATTTCTCCTGCAAAACCCTCTGAAAGCCATTTTAGAAAATGCTCTCCCGCATCGCTGACCGGCTCTGCCGAAGTAATGCCTACGGCATCAAACCCCAAATCGAGTGCAATGTTTTTAATTTCTTGAGAGAGGCTTTCTTTTGTGGTGATTGGTGTTGTGACCTTCATGTTTTTTCACCAGTTTTGGTGGGGCTAAAAGGGTTTAAGCAACCCTGATCGCTTATCGTTCAGTCCGTCTTCGTGTCGATACCGTCCCATCGCAGCGCCAACCGCTTCCTTTTAAACCATCAATCGTAGTGGCCATGACATCCGGAGTGACATGATCCCCATTAAAATGGACCAGAATATAGTCTCGGCTGTTAAAAGCCTCCACATGAAGAACACCCTCTAATTTCATTAATGAAGAAGTAATTTCTTCAGGGTGGCGGCTGCAAAAAGGCCCGCTGAGATCGATGACCACTTCTTTTGTGCCTTCAGGAAATTCGGGGCCGGCCTTTTTTTTCGGCATATGCAGGTGGTGCATTCCTTTTTCTTTTCCATGATGATCCATCTTTTCTTTTTTTTCTGTTGTTTCCTCGTGATGCATGTGGCCTTCATCCGCTTGCAAGGGATTTAGACCCGAAATCCAGGTGAATAACAATGTCGATAGCGTGCAAATGATGATCTTTCTTTGAAGACTCATTGATACAAACCCCCTTGGTGTCTACATTGGCGAGCGTCTATTATCTTAAACATATTTAAATATTTCAAGGATAGTTTGTTAAAAGCAGATAAGAAGGCCAAATTTTAAGAAAGCTGGCACTAAGATGCGATTTGTAAGTTTACGAAAATATCTGAGGAGTAAAATACCTCCAACTGACATAGGCCCGGCGGGCTTTTTATAAAGGCGTTCAACAATGTCCTCAAAAATGGTTGTGTATGAAATTTAGAGTGAGGAAAGCTTTCCCCGGATTATTTCCCCGATTGTAATAATGGCTTCAACGAGTTGCTTTAACGGGGGTGCGGTCACCTGAACAAAATCATAGTAATCCAAAACGGACAGGGCGATTAAGGTTGTGGTAATAAACCCCACCAATCGGGTCAACATTGCTGTGCTCCAGACACAAAAAAACTGAAGTACTCTATCATACTCCTGTAGTGATTAAAAAGCATATCGACGCCGGTTCGTCATTGATCTTACTTGGCCTTGATAAAGGCTTCGCTAAATTGTGTGGCTTTTGCCGCACTCATATTGCTCAATATTTTAGCGGCCTGTTTTTCCTTGATAATTCTTAATAGGCCCAAGGCCGTTTCTTTTTTCATTTGCTTTAGCCGGTTCGCCGCAATTTTGGGTTCCATCGACTGGTAAATTTTAGCCAGCCGGGCAATTCGTTCTTCTTCTGCTTTTTTGGCGGCAATGGCTTCTTGGGAATTTTCCTGATCAATTTCCTCT
>CALZIJ010000101.1 GCA_945787655.1 Nitrospiria bacterium
CTAACTTTACAGACGATGTTTTTCACAATCTGGCTGTTCCACAGGTGGGGCCGTTAAAGGAAGATCTTGGTCGGTTTAACGTTACAAAAGATGAGAAAGACCGTGGGGCTTTTAAAACACCGACAGTGAGAAATATTACACTGACAGGACCTTATATGCACAACGGGGTCTTTACGACGCTCAAAGAAGTGGTAGAGTTTTATGACCAGGGCGGCGGTGTCGACCCCAATAAAGATCCCAAGATCAAGCCATTGAATTTGACAGATGGAGAAAAGGAAGAATTGATCGCCTTCATGAAAACATTGACCGGCGACCAGCCGAGGGTGGAATTCCCCCTGCTGCCACAATAAGAAATATAGGCTTAAATTGGGTGAATTGGGGAAAATATCATTAAAGGGAGGACATCAATGAAAATCGCAGCTTGGGTGCTGATAGTACTAAATTATACGAGTATGGCGGTTGCCGGTACCATTTCAGGACAGGTCACGGTTTTAGGAGAAATCGAGCAAGGCGATGTTGTGATTTATTTGGAAGGAGATTTAGAAGGCCAGTATCAGCCGCCGATGAAAAACCCTGAAATCTTGCAGCGTGATCAGGTTTTTCGCCCCACCGCGCTCGCTGTACTTAAGGGGACAACGGTGGAGTTCCCGAATGATGACGACGTGTTTCACAATGCGTTTTCATTTTCCCCGTCAAATCCATTTGACTTCGGCCCGTATGGTCCTGGAAAAGACCAGCGGGTTCAAATGAAAACCGCCGGTTTGGTCGAAGTTTTTTGTGATGTTCATGAACACATGTATTCCTACATCCTGGTCCTGGATCATGTGTATTTTACGATGGCAAATAAAAATGGCTATTCGATTTCCAATATTCCTGAAGGCCAGTATACGGTCAAGGCATTTTTGAGTCCGGATGTTGTTGTTTCGAAGGAAGTTGCTCTCAAGCAGGGAGAAACCATTAATCTGGATTTTTCTTTAAATGCAATGAGTGTGCACTGAATTTTGGTTGATGTTTAAATAAATTATTTTAGGGCCAGTCCAGATGAAATCATTACACTTGAAACAGAAAATCCCGCTCTTAATGGTGGGTGTCATAGTTGCCCTTGTCGTGCTGATTCTTTTTGCGGTGAGCTTTATTGTCAACCGGGCGACGGCGGTAAACCTTCATAGAGATCTGATGGAAGCACGGACGGCTTTAGCAGCTTACGAAAACTTACGGATTCGTGAAACCCGTCTAGTGGCGTCTCTTCCTTTTTTTAAAGCGATGTTAAGGACTAAAGACGGCCCCTCGATTTTGCAGTTGGCCGAAAACCTTCAGGAGAAGATAGGGAACGATCTGTTTATCATCACAGATGAAACAGGAACGATTTTGGCCAGGACGGATGTAGGATCTGTAGAGAAGGAACCCTTTTCTCACCCGGTTGTGAAAGTGGCTTTAGAAAAAAGTGAGACCAGCGGCCTTCTCAAAGTGGGAAATGAACATTATCACGTTTCAGGAATCCCCGTGCTTTTTAGAAACCGGGTGTTCGGCACGGTCGTTGTGGGTTTTCGGATTGATGAGTCAATGATCAAGGGCTTGAACCTTTTAACAAAAAGCGAGACGAGTTTTGTTACGGAAGACGGGATTATCGCTTCTGCATGGACGGGTGACCAACGGGCGGATTTTTCCAAGCATCTTAGGGAAACGGGAATAGGATCCAAGGAATGGTTTGAAAAAGAAGGAAAGCAAGCCGGGTTTGAGTGGGTCATTGGTGGAGAGGATTATATTGTTAGCGCCATCCCTTTGGGGATATCAGCTGATGGCCGGCCTTCAGGCCAGTATTTTTTGAAACTCTCAAAAAGTAAGGCAACAGAGTTCATCGGAACAATCCAGAAGACGATTATTCTGCCCGGTTTGATTGTCGGCGTCATAACGGCTTGGGTCAGTTACCTACTGCTTCAGCAAATTCTTGTGCCAATTGGCTGGCTCAAGAAAGCCTCCAGGGAAATTTCTTCAGGGAATTTATCCATTACACCGATCGGAGTCAGTCATGAAAATGAGATCGGTGTGCTGGTGAGCAGTTTTAATGACATGGTCGATGGGTTGAAAAAAGTAGAACGCCTCAAACAAAAGGCTGAAGATGAAAAAATAAAAGCGGAAAGCCACAGGGTGAAAGCCGATGATCAACGCGAAGAATTTAAGGTAACTTTAACCGAAACAGCCCGGTCTGTTGCCGATGCCTCAAAGGTGTTGACTGATTCCAGTCTACAGTTGAACCAAAATTATTCCAAAGTGTCCGAGCAGGTGAGCAGAGTGTCTGCGGCAAGTGAACAGAATAATCAAAGCATTGAATCCGTGACTGCGGCATCGGAAGAAATCGAATCAACCATTCAGGAAATTTCTAGAAATGCTCAAAAAGCCAATGAAATTACAATGAAGGCGGTTCAAATGATGGATGCGGCAAAAGACATTATTATTAAATTGGAAGCGTCGGGCGAGGATGTCGGAAAAGTAGTCAATTTCATTGTCAGCATCGCCGAGCAAACCAATTTACTGGCCTTGAATGCATCGATCGAAGCGGCTCGGGCCGGACAGTCCGGTAAGGGGTTTGCTGTGGTTGCCAATGAAGTGAAGAGTCTGGCCAAGGAGACAGCCAAGGCCACGGATGAAATTCGGAAGAAGGTGTCCAACATACAGTCTGATGCAGCCATTTCTGTGGATGAAGTTTCTGGAGTGGCGGAAGTGATTGCTGAAATAAATGATATATCGAGTGGTATTTCATTTTCGATCGAAGGGCAGGCCAAGAGAATTTCAGAAATCAATCACAATATCATGGAAGTGGCAAAGGGAAGCCGCGAAGCACTTGAAAGTATTGAGGAGGTGACGTTGGTTTCCAAGAGCACGGAAGAAGAAGGCAAAACCGTCCTTTTGGCCTCGCAACAGCTTTCCGAAATGGGACAAAATCTGATTGAAATAGTGGATAAGTTAAAAGCAGGAAATGCTGGATAAAAGCGCCCATAGAGATTTTGGACTCTTTTTATTTATTGAAGTCACCCTACTTAAACAAAGGTTGGCAATGGTTTTTAATTAAGGAGAGGTTGTGTTCAGGAAGTTTTGCCTATGTTCCGCAATCATGCTATGGGTCGTCATCCAACCCGTTTACGGTGGAGATGTCCCGATTGCACTTGTGCAAATGACGCAAGACACATCTGAAATGTCTGACATGGAATTTGTTGAAAGTGCCCAAGACGGGGATTATGAAACGGTCCGGCGTTTTCTGATGGAAGGGATGAACCCAAATACATCTCCATATGATGGTCGGACCGCTTTGATGGAAGCCTCACTTGGGGGATATACTCAAATTGCCGATCTTTTACTGCACCACGGTGCAAAGGTCAATCTGATGGATATTGAAGGGCGGACAGCCTTGATGGAAGCCGCGCTTGAAGGGGATACCGAAGTCGTCAACTTGTTGTTGAAACATGGTGCAGAGATCGATGCGAAGGATCTCTTGGGTCGAACGGCCTTGATGCTGACTGCAAAACATAATTATTTGGAAACATTGAAGACACTGATCAGTCGGGGTGCAAATATTCAGATGAGAAATAACGGTGGATGGACTGCCTTAACCTTGGCGGCATCCAATGGTCGGACGGACATATTAAAATTCCTAATTGAGCA
This sequence comes from Nitrospiria bacterium, assembly GCA_945787655.1. GTDB lineage: Bacteria > Nitrospirota > Nitrospiria > SBBL01 > JAADHI01 > JAADHI01. The sequence continues at coordinate 3,661 of CALZIJ010000101.1, forward strand.
GGGAATGGATGTCAATGAGCAGGACAGCGCTGGTGCGACGCCGTTGATGCATGCCGTGATGAACGGGCATTTAAAAAATGTGAGGCTGTTGTTGAAAAAGAAAGCTCGGATCGATGCCCGTGACCACGGCGGCAGCGGTGCTTTGATGTTGGCGGCCATGAACGGACGCTCGGAGATTGTCGTATTGTTAATCAAACATGGTGCGAACCCGAATACAAAAGACCATGAGGAATGGACACCGCTCATGTGGGCTTCAAAGTACGGATATTTTAAAATCGTTAAAACCTTGTTGAAACATGGGGCTGATATAAATGCCAGAAACCGTTTTGGACAACATGCGCTCTTTCTGGCGACCGAAAATGATCATATCGACACGGCACATTACCTCAAGGAGGCCGGTGCCGATGCGCTTATGTCTTTGCAACGCTAAGATAGAAAAATGATCATGATGATCTTTAAGAAAGGTTCAAATCAAGCCCGCCATATGCAATACTGGTCAAGTCAGCCATTTCTTTTTTCCATGTGGTCAGATCTGATTTTTTAAATTGATTCAGGTGATTATGTCCGCAGGCACGTGCCATGACCTGCATGAGTTCCACTGAAGCCTCAAAAAACCGGGAAAGACGGTCTGCCGAAGTTTCGATATCCAGTTTAGCACGAAGGTCCGGGTCTTGGGTGGCCACGCCGGAAGGACAGCGGTTGGTATTGCAAATCCGGGCAGCGATACAGCCAATGGCCTGTATGGCTGAGTTGGCCAGGGCAATGCCGTCTGCGCCCAGGCAAAGGGCCTTAATGAAATCGGCGGGCGTGCGCAAGCCGCCGGTAATGATCAGACTGATGTGGGAGACGCAGCGTTTGTCCAGATAGTGGCGGGCACGCGCAAGCGCAGGGATTGTCGGCACCGAAATATTATCCCGAAAGATCAAGGGTGCGGCGCCGGTTCCGCCGCCTCTGCCATCGAGGATGATGTAGTCAACTCCGGCCTGGATGGCAAAATCGATATCTTTTTCGATATGATTGGCTGACATTTTCATGCCAATAGGAATCCCGCCAGTGACTTCCCGAATACGGTCTGAAAAGGATTTATAATCTTCCGGTTTTTTTAAATCGGGAAAAGTTGACGGAGAAATCGCAGCGGTTTTTTCCTTCAGGTGCCGGACTTCAGCGACCTTCCCTGTGACCTTATTGGCGGGAAGGTGCCCTCCCGTGCCGGTCTTTGCGGCTTGGCCTCCCTTAAAATGAAAAGCCTGTATTTTGGATAGCAAGGATTCATTGTATCCAAACTTGGCAGATGCCAGTTCGTAAAGATATCGGCTGTTTTCGGCTTGCTCTTCCGGCAGCATGCCGCCTTCGCCGGAACAAATTCCTGTCCCTGCGCGTTGTGCCCCTTTGGCCAGCGCAATTTTGGCTTCTTCTGAGAGTGCGCCAAAGCTCATGTCCGACACAAAAAGAGGGATGTCAAGTTTTAAGGGCTTTTCGGCATTGGGTCCGATAATAAAGTCCGTCGCAACAGCGGTCTCTTCCATCAGGGGTTGGGTGGCAAATTGTGCCGGAAGAATCTGGATGTCATCCCATTGCGGCAAGGTGATACGCGGAACACCCATCGCGGCCATCGGTCCGTGGTGTCCAACTTTTGAAAGCCCGTCTTTAGCAAGATCGTGAATGAGTTTTAAGGTCGGCTCTTCCGTGGTGGGCTGTATGGGGTTCGATTGTTTTGTCTGCTCCGGCGGTGCATTTTCTTCGATTTCTTCAGGGCTGAGGGCGGCATGGGCTCCGTCGCAAAAGGGCGGACTGGCGGTGCGTTTGCACATGCAGAGATAGGCTTCCTGTGCTTCGTCAACCTTGAATTCCAGTGGTGTAAACGGAGTGCCTTTATGCGAACCGTCACAAAATGGCTGTGTTTGGCTGAGTCCGCAAGCACACCAGTAGTATGCTTCTCCGGTTTCTAGGTCTGTATTTTTTGGCGCGGTATCCGCGATCTTGGGCTGTTCCATTTTTCCCCTCTGGATTGACAAGACATATGGCCGGTATATTAGGACATTCCGTGAGGGTTTGTCAGCGGTAAAATTTTGGCGCGCGATTTTTTATAAGATCATTGTAGGAGTTGATGGTTTTGTCGCGTGCCGTTTTAGGGTCAATGTCCACCATATGGATCGATTCCTGATCTTCCGGCGCCCGAAAAAGAATGGTTCCCTTTGGCGTGACAATCTGGCTCTGTCCAATAAAGTGCAGGGTTTCCGTATTGCGGGATTCGGCGCCGACCCGGTTGGTGGTGATGGCATAAACCCGGTTTTCGAGGCATCGGGTCAGCATGGCCTGAGGGCAGTGGGGCAAAACCAGGTTTGAGGGATGGCATAGTATATCCGCCCCAAGCAAGGTCAGGGTGCGCGCGGATTCCGGGAATATCCAGTCAAAACAAATCATGATGCCGATTTTACAGGTTAGCGTATCCCCTTTGTTACTTTTATAAGGGAGTTCATAAACCTGGAAGGGACGATCTCCCGGGCTAAACCAGCGGTTTTCTTCATAAAAAAGGTGGATTTTGCGATAACATGCCATGAACCCGGTTGGCCCAACGAGGACTGCGCTATTAAATACCTGACCCCCTGCGGATTCTGCCAGTCCGGCCACGATGTGTGTTTGAGCGGTTTTTGCGATTTGAATCAGGTGTTGAGTGGTGGGGCCGGAGGGAACAGGTTCGGCCAGCTCCTCGACTTCTTTTTTGGAGATAAATTGATAGCCGGTATTGAAGAGTTCGGGCAAGACCCATAAATCGGCGTGTTGTGTTGAAATCAGCCCGCGGGCTGATTCTGTATTTTCCCTGACTTCCCCGAACATCGGGTTTGTTTGAACAATACCTGCCTTCACCCGGTCCTCCCTGTGTCTTTAAATTCTGGATCCAAAGCGATTATAGTCTAATTTTAATGTGGATGACACCCTGTTCTTTTAGTATGAAAGCACCTTTGATTTGGAGTAAAATAAAGCTAGGAAAGGAATGAAACGGCTGATTCTTTCAAGCGTTTAAACTATAACGACGGAATATAAGGGGGACGACATGGATATCAAAAAAGTATTGGTACCGACTGATTTTTCCGATCTTTCCAATCTTGCAATTAAAGAATCTTTGCCGTTGATTCAAAAACTGAAGTCGGAAGTCATTTTTCTGCATGTTTTGGAACGCTTGGACCATCCTGATGATATGACCGCTCTTTTTGATGAAGGCTATGCCTATTTGATGGACCGTTCCAATGCTTTATTAAACGACTTGGTGGTCGAGGCCAAAGCGGCGGGGCTGGAAGCAAAAGGCCTGCTCAAAAATGGCGTGCCTTATCTTGAGATTGTGGCATTGGCGGATAAAGAAAAGGTGGATCTTATTATGATGGGCACACACGGGAGAAAAGGGCTGAATCATTTGATGATGGGCAGTCAGACAGAAAGGGTCATTCGCCATGCGAAGTGTTCCGTTCTCACCATAAAAGCGAGTTGAGCTTCCCTTTAAGAAATGCGTCTATATCGACAAAAAAAAGAGGAAATGAAAATGAAAAACAGTATTGGATCTGTTCTCGTGTGTGTGGGAATTTCCTTGTTGGGTATCGGTTTGGCAGAAGCGTCTGAAATTGAAAAGGGAAAAGCCTTCTATGAAGAAAAACGATGCAGCCTGTGTCATATGATTGCTGGAAAAGGGGGGCAGGTTGGACCGGATCTTTCGGGCATTGGAAGTCGGCGTGACCGGGCCTGGTTGTTGAAATTTTTTGATAATCCGAAAAAAGTGGCGAATGCGAATATGATGCCGGTTAAAGGCAGCACAGAGGAGCTTTCGGCTCTGGCGGCCTACCTTTTATCTCAAAAATAGGATCTTTTTGCCATTCTCTATCTCTATCTGATTGAGATTGAGCCGCATACTTCCAAGGGGAACGGTTTTGTCGAAGCCGTGATCTTGAAATATTATGGTACACGGGGTGAAACACGCCTGGGCGCGGCCCTTAAGGGATCGATGGGCGATAATATTACCCAGGTACAAAAAGAAAGCATTTTCCAGTGGATCGAGGCGGGGGCCACGGAAAAAGACTTCTCCAAAGTGGACGGGATTTTTCGAGACAACTGCGCTCTTTGTCACAGCCCTGAGTCCGGCATGTCGCTTCCACCACTGACCGGGTATGATGAGGTGGCCGCCTTTACGGGTGTGGATATGGGGCAATCGGTCAAGACCCTGGTTCGGGTTTCTCATGTGCATCTTTTCGGGATGAGTTTTATTTTCTTTTTAACGGGAGGAATTTTTTCGCTGAGTGCCATTGATGCACGGTGGCGAATTCTCTTGATTGTCACCCCATTTATTGCGATATGGGTGGATATCGGTTCCTGGTGGTTTACGAAATTACGGCCGGTCTTTGCCTATACCGTGATCCTGGGCGGGGTATTCATGGGTCTGGCTTTGCTCGCGCAAATAATCATATCGCTCGGAGAGATGTGGCTTTGGGGACGGAATGATTCAAAATGACGGATCAATTTTTTCGCCAGCCGGAAGAGGCTGATGGGTCGGCATGGCTGAGTAGCGGGAGAAAATGATCTGCATATGCGGCCAGCTTTTTGGGACCGATCCCGTTGATTTTTAGAAATTCTTCGTCATTTTGGGGGCGTTCAGCCACCATTTGCAACAACACTGCGTCACTGAATATCAAGTAGGCTGGAACGCCTTTTTCGTCCGCCAGCTTTTTTCGAAGGGTTTTCAGCGCTTCAAGGAGGACATATGACTCAGGTCCGCCCATTAATTCAAGTGTCTCGGCTTCATCAGAGGATGTTTTCAGACGGCCCGCCCGCCGCTTTGTTGTTTTCATCGGCCGGATTTCCTGGAGCAGATCCCGCTTGAGGCAGATATCACATGCATTTTCACAGTCGGGGATGGTTTCAGCAAAATAGGACACCAGAGCTTTATGGCGGCAGTTTGTCTGCTCTGCCAGACGAAACATTTCACGGGTTTGAATTTGAGCCCGTTCTTTAACAGAGTCATCGGAAATATCATAGATAAACCGGTCATAGCCCATCACTTCGGCCCAGGAATAAAACAGGATGCAGTCGCTCCCGATTCCGTCTCGTCCGGCCCGGCCTATTTCCTGATAATACCCATCGATACTTTTGGGCATATCACGATGGATGACGTAACGAATATTCGGTTTATCGATGCCCATGCCAAAGGCGACTGTGGCGACGATGACATCAATATCATCCCTTCGAAACCGTTCGTGGGCTTCTCGCCGGTGTTCATGGTCTTCTCCCGCATGATAGGACATGGCTTTTACCCCGTTTTCCGCAAGGTAGCGCGCTGTTTGCTCGACCCCTTTCCGGCTCAGGCAATAAACAATACCCGATTGTCCCTGCCGTGATTGCACAATCCGAAGAATATCCTGTTTCGTATTTCGCCCGTTTCCTTTTTTGTAGACGTAGAGATGCAGGTTTTTCCGAAAGAAAGAACCCCGGTATCGAAACGGAGTGGACATACCCATTTGTTGAACGATATCGTCTGCGACCTGGTCGGTGGCTGTCGCGGTTAAGGCCAGGACGGGAATATGCCCAAAATGGGCCTTCAGGTTTGAAAGGTTTCGGTAAGCCGGTCGAAAATCGTGGCCCCACTGGCTGATACAATGGGCTTCATCGATGGCGATGAGATGAATTTTGCAGCGGGAGATGAGATCGAAAAGTGCGCCATCCAGGGCTTCGGGAGCAATATAGACAAGGTCATATTGCCCGGAGAGCAGCCGGGCTGTTCGGGTCCGGCGTTCATCCGTATCCAGGCTGGAGTTGATATAGGTGGCATTCATGCCCAATTCAATGATTGCATCGACCTGGTCCTTCATGAGAGCAATCAGTGGAGAGATGACCAGCGTGGTTCCGGGTAATATCTGGGCCGGAATCTGGTAAGTGAGCGATTTCCCCGCGCCGGTGGGCATGATGCCGACAGCATCAGAACCTGAGAGGACGGCAGAAATCAATTCTTCCTGGCCTGCCCGGAACTGGTCATATCCAAAAATTGTTTCAAGAATGGTTCTTGGGTTTTTTTGTAGTGGTTTTAATTCGGTTAAGCGGCGAATCCACCGTACCAGCGGCGGGTCAAATAGTTCCGGAGTGTTACGGTAAATTTCGCGTAGATGCTCGATGCGTTTTGAAAAACCGGTGTGCGGGTCATCCTGTTCTGAATGGGCTGCTATTTGGGCGAGGGCCTCTACTTCGGCGACAAGTTTTTCTTTCGTCCAGGTTTTGATCATTGGGTGTGGAGTTTAGAAGAGAATCGATGGAAAGGCAAGGGATGACTCCTGCTATTTTTAACCCTGAAAAATTGAACCCCTGACCATTTCCCGGCCATATTATGATGCGCACTGTACCCGGAATAGCGAAATATTATTTTTATGGTATAATAGTCCGCATAGATTAATTACAGTTATTACTACTTATTTACATAAAAAGCCCTTGGTCTTCGTCTTTGTTTTTTCCTGAGCTGAGTCGAGAAAACAAAGTTTTTCACCTTGTTCTTATTGAAGATAATCATTCAGAGCCTTTTATAGCCAGAGAGGAAGGATTGCCATGGACAGTGCGATGGGAACGATAGCCAGGCGGACATGTTTTTTGATCATCCTTGTTATATTGAGTGGATGCGGGGGAGGGGCTGGAGAACCTGGGTCTGCAACCCCTCCGGTGAATGTCAACAATCCAAACGAATTGAGTCCGGCTGAACCTGCTCCTGCTGAGTCTGCGTCTATTGTTCCGATGACTTTCAAGGTATCGATTGGCGATACATCTGATGATGCAGAAGAATTCAGTGATGGTCAGATGCGGCTTCATAGTACTGATCTGGAGTTTGTTGAGGATCCCAATAGCGGCTTTGAGCAGAGCGTCGGGCTCAGGTTTCAGTTAAATGTGCCCCCGAATAGTACGATTACAGACGCTTATATTCAATTTACGGTTGATGAGTCCTCAAGCACACAGACCGATCTCACTGTGAGGGGTGAAAAAACTGAAAATGCCGCCCCGTTTATGGAGACGGATTTTAATATTTCAAACAGGGCGGCCACCTGGTAGGCTTTCATACGCGGCACGGTGCCAAACGCCGTTGCCGTGGATTGTGGCGATACCAGCGTCACTTTG
>CALZIJ010000102.1 GCA_945787655.1 Nitrospiria bacterium
GTGCAGGAAGTTGATAAAGCCGAGGCCCTGATTGCAGAAATGGAAACCCGTCTATCCGCCGTTGCCCAGGTGGTCAAAGAAGTCAAACGCAAACCCGGATTACTGTCTTTTGATTTGGAGGGATGGACCGCTGGACGGCATACGACCTTTGATGAAATTGTACAGCGCGCCGGTGGTAAAAACCTGGCGGCGGACGCCGGGCTGAACGGTCATCCTAAAATCTCCCTGGAAAAAGTGGTCGAGATTGACCCGGAAATTATTATTCTAAACCAATGGCACCCGGATTCCGGTGACCGCCATCGACCCGTGTTAAACCACCCTGCACTGCAGTCCGTTTCTGCGGTCAAGACCGGACAGGTTTTTCAAATTCCAGGAAAGCAGCTCACCTCCGTGTCTCATTTTATTGTCCTCGGTGTGGAAAAAATGGCACAGAAACTTCACCCGGCACTTTTTAAGGGAAGGCACAGCACGCCATGAAAGCCCTTCCCCTGGCCGGGCCAGAATTAGAATTAACCCTTAAAAACCGGTTTCTGGGAAAGTCAACGCTGGTTCTTTTTTTAAGTTTGCTCGCAATCATGCTCATGGCAACCGCCATCGGGGCAGTGGATGTCCCGCTTTTCACCACTATAAAAATTATGGTCAATCAACTGCCCTTTTTATCCTTCAAAGGGTGGAGTCAGTCAGATGAAATTATTATTCTCACACTGAGGCTCCCCCGGGTGCTACTTGCGGGATTCATTGGTGGAGGGCTGGCCGTTTCAGGCGCCGTGCTTCAAGCCTTGTTTCGCAACCCCATGGCAGACCCCGGAATAATCGGCGTTTCCAGCGGCGGGGCACTGGCGGCCGTCATTGCCCTAGCAACCGGTTTTGCTTCAATCCATCCCCTGGCTTTACCCGCCGCGGCATTTTTAGGGTCATTGGGTACACTTTTTTTGGTTTACGCTATTGCGGCGCGGCAGGGAAGAACCCCCGTAAACACACTATTGTTATCCGGCATCGCAGTGGGCATTTTCATGAGCGCTGTCCTTTCTTTTATTCTGACCCGCATTGATTCCGCCACCATGCTGCGTGAACTATTTTTCTGGCTGATGGGAGGACTCGACGGACAGGGATGGACACACGTTCAGGTTTCATTCTGGCCCATTTTCACCGGAAGTTTTCTTCTACTCTTCTTTTCAAGGGATTTAAACCTGCTTTATCTGGAAGGCACATCCGGTGCACAGGCGCTGGGCATGAATGTGGGCCTGGTGCAAGGGGCCTTGTTGATTCTTTCCGCCATTATTACCGGAACGGCTGTCGCTTTTTCGGGAACGGTGCCTTTTGTCGGATTAATCGTTCCCCATGTCATACGACTTGTGATCGGACCCAATCATCTGAGTTTGTTGCCTGCGACGTTTTTTTTAGGGGGGATTTTACTGGTTTCCGCGGACCTTGCAGCCAGAACCCTCGCCGCGCCGGAAGAACTCCGCCTGGGAACCATCACGGCCCTCATCGGCGTTCCCTTCTTTTTATACCTGCTGCAACGGGGCCGGAACAGATTCCCGCACTAGGAGCCCCTGTTTTCAAAAACCAAACAATAATTTCAATCAATCCCTAAAGTTTTGTCCTTCGTTGTCCGATAACGTTCACAGAACCCAATATTCACCTGAGTCCCGACGGGATTTAAATCACGATGGAGGTCCAGTTATGGATGCACTCTCTCATCTTTCCCCTGAGTCATTACCTGAAAATATCTTTGGACCCAACAAACAGAACATCCTGAACACCTCCTCATCAAGCGCCCGGCTTCAGGTGAAAAAGAGTTCCGATGTCACCCTTTTTACCACTGAAGGAGATAAAGTCACCCTTTCCGCCTTTTCCAGCCTGGACGCTTCGGCCGAAACCTACAGTCAAACGGGCCTTGTAAACGGCATGATGGGGCAACGACAAACGGCCGCTGTTTCGGTCAGCCAAACCTTTTCACTGGAGCTTTCAATTGAAGGAGACTTGAATCCCCAGGAAATAAAGGACTTGCTCAAAGCCTTCAAAACAATTGAAAAACTCAGTTCTGATTTTTTCGAGGGAAATCACCATGATGCGGTTGACCGGGCGAATAAAGTCACCGGACTTTCAAGCATTTCAAGCTTTGAAGCTGTCCTTCAATACCAAAAAAGCCTTTCCGTTCAACAGACGGATACCACATCGGCCCCCGCGCAACCTGAGTCGGAAACACCCACTAAACTGAACCCTCCCATCCCTGTCGATATTCCATCGCCTGCAGAAGCCACCGCTCCTCAAGATCTGGAAGCAATACCTGCTCAGGGGCCAACCCAGTCAAAGAGTGAACCCGAAGCACCGATGACGGTCCTTCCGTCTCCGGTGAAGGCCAGTGGGCATGAGCACTTTGCCACGCTCGCTTCAAAAATATCGGACATACTCTCTGAAATACAGATCCAGCCAGAAAAAATCATGAAACCGCTGGATACCTTTTTAGACCGCCTGGTTGAAAAGTTTTCAGGAAAGGTTCAACCCGAGGTGATTAACGATTTCAAAACGATTCAATCCGAGGCCGTGCTCAATATCAGCCGTATTTCTCAGCCTGAAACAACGACTCAGAGTCCCGACGTACCAGACGCTGAACTGGCCGCATCTGAGGGATAACCACAATTTCCACCAGCAGGAACACCTCCTTAAAAACCGCTTGTTTTGATGTAACACTTCCCTGAAATACTTTCTTTAATTTGGAGCCGCTATGTTTGGATACCTCATTGCTTTGTTTTTTGTCATTGCCGTGATCACCTCCCTCTGGTTTGTTGTCATTGTTTTTAAAAAAGGCGGCATGAGATGGGGGTTTGCGGTCTTGTTCATCCCATTCGCCCCGCTGTATTTTGCAGTCAAACACTGGAGTGCGGTTAAAATACCGGTCTTCATTTCAATGGCCTTTTATTCGGCCGCTATCCTTATTCTCATCCACACCGTCTTGAATGTTTCCAATACCGAGCAAGTGGTGGACACCGCCATCCCGCTTGCCAAGGGAAAAACCTCGTCTGTTCAATTGAAATCACTCACGGCAGAGGAAAAACAAGCGCTTGAAGGAGTGGAAACCTTGATTCGCGTTATTGAAAAACTACCGAAGAATGAACGGCAGCAACAGTTTTTAAATATTTTGAACCATCAAGTGGATTTCAAAAAACGTTTTTTTTCGGAAGCAGAGCTGGACCAGTTTAGAAAAGAGGTTGAAACCCTATTAAGCCGCACCGACCTGGATAAGGATCAACGGACAAACTTTGAAACCCTGTTGGCCAATATTATCAGTGAACAAACCCCGGTGACGATGGCCAGCTCACTCCCTCCAGCAGAGCAGGCTTTCCCTGAAACAATCGAAAGTGAAGCCGGAAAGAAGACGGTATCCCCAAAAACTCCGGCCCCAATATCCCTCACGCCGAACGCCCCAGAAAAGAAAAAGACCGAAAAACTTGTGCAAAAAAAACAGTCGGCCGTGCCGACTAAAAAAGCCGCTCACTTTTTGGGGAAACCACAAAATTCAAAGGAAGGCCGCTACAAACGCATTATCTTTGCTCAAGCGAAAAACCATATAGGATCGGAGATACGTTTTGAAGGGCCTCGCGGAAAGAAACGGGAATGTATCTTAGTCAGCGTGGAAAACAAGGAAATACAATGTAAAAAAGACCTTCAAGAAGGTCTTTTTTCATATGCCTATCACCAACATGAAATTAAAACCTTGAAAGTCCGCTTGAGGGACTAGTCCAGCTTATACATGGAAACCGTCTTTTAAAACCGGGGAAGCGTGACACTGGGCTCTTAATTGGCCAATGAAGATTTTTCGAGCATTTTCAAATGCGCATATAAACTAGGATGTCGTTTTTCCATGTCACGAAATTCGAGACCGATGGCATATTTTTTTTCATCATGCAGGGCCTTGACCCAAACGACTTGCCCCATGAGAGAAGCCGATAACACCCCTTCATCTTCACCGGGGAGATCCAGCTTGATTTTGGTCAACATCATATCCCCTTTTTGGCACGCATGATTGACATAACACCCCATGCCGCTCGTAGAAAGATCCCTAATCATGACATCAATGGTTTGGTCCAGCCCGTGGGGTGTTACGTGCGCAATCGATGCCACAGGGATTCGCATCGCTCTTCGTCGATTTTCCATCACAATGCCTCCATGAATATGTATTTTTACTAGGTCATTGTTTAAGCATACCATTTTATTTTTAACCCACCAGGCTGAACTGACTTTCCATTTTTCGCAAAGATTAAGGACCGGCTGGACATCTATTGATATTCCTGTCAAATACCCGTCTTTAATGTCAAGCGTAACAGTCACCAACCAACGACAAATCGAGTCGAATTTCCCTTGTGGTTCGCTATTCTTAGAATTAAAAAGCCGCCTTTCATGAGAACGGGGGCCCTCGCGGTCTATTGCACCGAAATCATGCACTGTGCTATATAAACCCCCTTTTCTTTCATAATGTGGCAGGATGCTTGAGCAAACTCAAAACTGGATCAACAAAGGGGCCGAAGTCCTCATGCCGACCTATGCCCGTTTTCCCCTGGTTTTGACACAGGGAGACGGCGCTGTCGTGGCTGATGTGGACGGGAATACCTATATCGATTTTGTAAGCGGAATTGCCGTCAATGCCCTCGGCCACTGTGACGCAGATTTCGTCAATGCGGTTCAAGACCAGGCCGATACCTTGCTTCATGTTTCCAACCTGTATTACAACATTCCACAAATCCAGCTGGCGGAAGCGCTGGTAGAACATTCGTTTGCGGATAAAGTTTTCTTTTGCAACAGCGGGGCAGAATCCATAGAGGCCGCAATCAAACTCGCCCGTCTCTACGCCCATCAAAAAATGGATGGCGACCGCTTTGAAATCATTACAATGGAACGCTCGTTTCACGGAAGAACCCTTGCGGCGCTCTCGGCCACCGGGCAAACACAATACCAGCAAGGCTTTTCACCCCTGCTTCCAGGTTTTAAGCACGTTTCCTTCAATAATATTGAAGCCATAGAAAAAGCCATCGGGCCCAATACGGCCGCGGTCATGCTTGAGCCAATCCAGGGTGAAGGGGGCGTCCGAATCCCCGCACCCGGCTATCTTGCCGCTGTTCGAAAGTTATGCGACCAATATGGACTATTGTTAATATTTGATGAGGTGCAAACAGGAATGGGCCGGACCGGGCACCTTTTTGCCTATCAGGAAGCGGGAAGCACCCCGGACATTATGACCCTTGCAAAAGGGCTCGGCGGGGGACTTCCTGTTGGCGCGCTTCTCGCGAAAGAAGCCGTGGCAAACTGCTTTCAACCCGGGACACATGCCTCAACCTTTGGAGGAAATCCTGTCGTCTGCAGGGCCGGAAAAATCGTGATCGACCGGCTCACTCAACCCCCGTTTTTAAAACAGGTGCGAGAACTTGGAATGGATTTGTTAAAGCAGCTTGAGACACTTCAAAAACAAACGAGCGTCATAACTGATCTTCGGGGGAAAGGCCTGATGTTGGCCATTGATTTGAATATTTCAGCTGCGCCTGTCATCGATGCTGCGATGAAACGGGGGCTCTTACTGAACAGAACATCGGAAAACACCCTTCGCCTTGTTCCACCGTTGACCGTACTACCGGAAGAAATTGACCAAATGATGTCAATTTTATCGGAAATCCTAAAGGAGCCGTCCGATGGCAAAACGTGATTTTCTTAACTTGATCTCACTTTCTTTAAAAGATTTAAACTGGATCCTGATCAGGGCCAAAGAATATAAAAAAAATTTCGTGCTTTTACGTCCGCTCGAAAATCAGTCCATTGGGCTGCTCTTTGAAAAAGCATCCACCCGGACAAGGGTCTCATTCGATGTCGCGATCACCCGCATGGGCGGGCGGGCCCTTTTTCTCTCTTTTGATGATATTCAGGTCAAACGGGGGGAAACCATTGAAGACACTGCGCGCGTCCTCTCATCCTACCTCGACGCACTTATTATTCGGACTTTTGCCCAGGAAGACCTGGATGCCTGGGCAAAACATGCGACCATACCCGTTATCAATGGATTGACCGATTTGTATCATCCCTGCCAAATTATGGCCGATCTCTTTACGATCTATCAAAAACGCGGCCCTTTAAAAGGGTTAAAGCTCACTTATATTGGTGACGGTAATAATGTTGCCAACTCCCTGATGATCGGCGGAGCCAAGACCGGGATGCATATCACCATCGCATCCCCAAAATCCAGAAAGCCCAATAAAGACGTCATTAAAGAAGCCGAAGCGCTGGCAGAGAAAGAAGGGGGCACCATTACCTTTGAAACCGATCCGGACAAAGCGGCAGAAGGCGCAGACATTCTTTATACGGACGTGTGGGTCTCCATGGGAGATGAAGACAAAAAAGCCGTATTGGTGAAAAAGTTGAAACCCTATCAAATCAACAAAGCGCTGCTTTCAAAAGCCAAAGAAGACTGCCTGGTAATGCACTGCCTTCCGGCGCATCGTGGTGAAGAAATTACCGCAGAGGTCATGGACGGACCCCATTCCGTTATTTTTGAACAAGCCGCAAACCGGCTGCCCGTGCAACAGGCCATATTGGAGTTTTGCCTTAAACATGACCACACGAGACATTAAAAAAGTAGTGCTCGCCTATTCAGGCGGGCTGGACACCTCCGTGATTATTCGCTGGATGAAAGAAACCTATGGCTGTGAGGTCATTGCCTACTGCGCTGACCTCGGTCAGGGCGAGGAGCTGAGTCCACTCACGGAAAAAGCTAAAAAAACCGGGGCCTCCAAGGTATATATCACTGACCTTAAAGACACTTTCGCTAAAGACTACATCTTCCCCATGTTGCGCGCAAATGCCGTTTACGAAGGGGTCTATCTTTTGGGAACCTCCATTGCCCGCCCCCTGATTGCCAAACGGCAGATGGAAATCGCCAAAGCAGAAGGGGCAGATGCCGTCGCCCATGGGGCGACGGGAAAAGGAAATGATCAGGTCCGTTTTGAATTGGCCTATCTTGCCATTGATCCTAAAATCAAGATTATTGCCCCTTGGCGTGATTGGGAATTTCAGTCCCGATCGGACTTGATTGCTTATACCCAGCAACATCAAATCCCTGTCGAAGCCACTGCGGATAAACCTTATAGCATCGACCGAAACCTCTTTCATGTCAGCTACGAAGGCGGCGTGCTGGAAGATCCCTGGACGGCGCCACCCGAATCAATGTTTGGAACCACTGTTGCACCCGAAGCGGCGCCCGATGAAGCCCTTACGATAGAAATAGAA
>CALZIJ010000103.1 GCA_945787655.1 Nitrospiria bacterium
TGGTTCTGGGGCTGGTGGTGGATGACGCCATTATCGTGACCGAAAATGTTTATCGGCATTTAAGCTTGGGTTATTCCCCGGTCCAGGCGGCGATACGCGGAACCAATGAAGTGGTTCTCCCGGTCATTGCAACCGTAACGACCACTGTTGCAGCGTTTATTCCCATGCTGATGATGTCGGGTATTCTGGGGAAATTTATGCGGGTTATTCCGATTGTGGTCAGTATTGTGCTTGTTGTATCTCTTTTTGAAGCGCTGTTAATTTTACCTTCGCATTTGGCGGATTTTGCCCGTACTAAAAAACAGGCTTCAAAAGGGAGCCATTTCCAAGACCGGTGGTTTTCCCGGTTTCGCAGTCTTTACAAAAAATGGCTCATTTTTGTGCTTCGTCACCGATATGTTTTTGTGCTGAGTGTCTTTCTTGTGGCCGCATCCCTTGTTGGAGGGGCGTACACCTATCAAAAGTTTGTTCTCTTTGCCACCAAAGACATTCCCGGATTTATGGTAATGATGGAAACAGAGGCGGGAACAAAACTGGAGGAAACGGCACGCCGGGTGGCCGAGGCGGAAGCTCTGGCGAAAACATTGCCGCCCAAGGATGTCAATGCCGTGATGGCCTTGATTGGCCGTCAGATGGACCCGGAAACAGGCCGTATCCAAACGGGGAGCCATTTGGGCCAGGTGTATGTCGAGCTGGCTGATTTTGATCTTCCAGACCGAAGCAATGGATATGACTTGTTACGTCAAATGCGAAAAAAGGTACACGGTCTTATGGGTCTTAAATCCATCAAAGTGGAGCCGATTGAAGGCGGGCCTCCCGTTGGAGCGGCGATTGAAGTGAAAATACGCGGGGAGGATTTAAGAACGCTGCGTGACCGTTCAGATGAAATACAGGATTTTTTGTCAAGCCTTGATGGGGTTACGGATATTCAGGATGATTATTCACGGGGAAAACGGGAGATGCAATTTCGGGTTGATGCAGCAAAGGCGGCCTTGTATGGATTAGATACCCAGATGGTGGCGCAGGCTGTTCGGGCTTCGATTCATGGAGAAGAGGCAACGAAAATACGCTGGGGAAACGAAACGATTGATCTTGTTGTCACATTTGCGGAGCCTTACCGGAGTGATTTTCGTTATCTGGACCAGATGAAAATTAAAAGCCCCTTGGGCAATATGGTGCCCTTAAAAAATATTGCGACGCCCATTGTTTATGAAGGAGTCAATCAAATTAACCGGAAAGATCATCGGCGCACAATCACCGTATCCGCAGAAGTCAATACCGATATAACGACATCGGGAAAGGTGACAGAGCGAGTGACATCCCATTTTAAAGGGTTTGGCCAAAAATATCCCGGATATGCATTTGAGTTTGGCGGCGAAACGGAAGAGCAGCGCAAGTCGGTGGCCTCGCTTTTAAGGGCATATATGATCACGGCGCTGATTATTTATATGATTTTAGGCGGACTGTTCAAATCTTTCCTGCAACCGTTTGTGGTGATGTTCGCAGTCCCTTTTGGGATTACCGGCGTGGTGATCGGACACCTTGTGATGAATCAGCCGCTGAGCTTGTTGTCGTTGATTGGTGTGGTGGCGCTATCAGGGATTGTGGTAAACGATTCTCTCCTGCTGGTGGATTTTATTAACAAGGCCAGGGGAAAAGGCATGCGGCGGTGGCGCTCGATTATTTATTCCGGAAATGTGCGCATGCGTCCCATTTTGCTGACGACCTTGACCACAACCCTGGGGCTGTTGACACTGTCTTTCCAGACAACGGGGCAGGCCGGCTATCTTGCCCCGATGGCGATTGCCATTGTCTGGGGTTTGTTTTTTGCGACAGGGCTCACGCTTTTTCTGGTTCCGGCTTTTTTTGCAATCGGAGATGATCTGGTGTATGCATTGAAAAAAAGGATCAAAAGATAAAATCTCCCTCGTTCCTTCGCACGAACTTATTTAGCATTCAAGCTGAAAAAAATCCCAGAAACGATATTGAAATGTTCATTGCAAAATACTCCTTTTGGGGCATTGTGTATTGGAAAAAAATCTAGGATGATTGTCGCGTGGCTGATGAATTTTATCGTGTAGCTGTATTTATTCAATACCGGTTCACTGTTCTTTAACCACCAACAGGGTAACGAGACTGTTATGAGAGGGAATAAAAAAGCAAGCTCTGAGATCAGGGGAAAAATAAGGAGGGCCATAACATGCAATGCCCAAGATGTCACGGAATGATGGTGAACGAACAAGTGTACACAGACCAGGGAGGGATTGATATTTCGAGATGTATCCATTGCGGGGATGTGATTGACAATGTGGTCATCTTTAACCGGAGTCACCCCAGTTTTGAAATCAAGAAAGTGTTCAGAGGGTGTAACATGGTCGCCAGTATCCCGGTGTAACCCCAATGCGCTAGTTGCGCGTCATGGCGGTTGTCAGAATTTTAGAAATTAAAGTGCTTCGGTTATGAACATCCATTTTTTCATAGATCTTTTTTAAGTGGACTTTGACCGTGAGTTCACTGATAAAAAGTTTTTCCGCGATTTCCCGATTGGTGTTCCCCTGGCAAAGACATTTGACCACATCCAGTTCCCGTGTGGAAAGACGATATCCCTTCTCAACTTTTGACATGTCGATATGAGATAATCCGCTGTTCCCTTTAAGGGTCCACTGGTTTTTCAGGGACAGGCCTCTTTTTTTAATGGCCAGACGGATGGCTTCGACCAGATGCGGGAGGTCATCTTTTGACTTTTCGAGGTAATCAAAGGCCCCTTCCCGCCTAAGCGATTTTACAGCCGTTTCCATTGTTGCCTGACCTGTGAGCATGATGCCGACAATTTCGGAGTCGATTTCCTTGGCGGCCTTAAGGACGTCCATCCCGCTTATCCTGGGCAGGTGAATGTCGAGAATTAAAACGCCAATGGTTTTTCCTTTGGATTCTAGGAGTTCTATGGCTTCCTGGCCATCTTTGGCGAGGAAGAGTGTGTTGGTAATGTTTTCCTTTTCAAGCGCCCTTTCAATGATGGAGGCATCATGAGGATTGTCTTCCACCAGGAGGATCGAAATTTCAGGGTATTCCATTCTCACCCTCTTGAATGCGGTTTTGCGTATTTTAAGAAAATATTATAATCCTGCATTCGAATTCAGTCAAACGGGCCAGGATATGATATAATGCCGCATTCTGAAACACAGATCTTGTCATGAACCACGCAAGCAGCCTCCACTCTGAAACGAAAAACAGGGTCAAGTCCGATCTGATGAAAGAGATCGGGGTTGATATGGATGAAATCCAAAGGCGCATGGATTTCATCGGTTTTACAAAGCATGATATCAAGCTGCTTTCCCAAATGGAGGGTTTTGCCAAAGCGTATGCGGATGAAGCGATAGCCGCCTTTTATCAGCATCTGCTTTCGTTTAGGGAAACCCGGATTCTTCTCAGAAATCAGGACGCGATTGACCGCCTGATTTCATCCCAAAAAAACTACATTCTCGAAATATTCAAAGGACAGTTTGATAAAGCCTATTTTGAACGCCGGCTCAGGACGGGCGCAGTGCACCACCGCATCGGGCTTAAGCCAAAATGGTATATGGAAATTTATGCGTTTTACGAGAACTCATTTTCAAGCCGGATTGCAAAAGCCTATCAACACGAACCGGACAGGGGGCTGGCGCGGGATCAGGCCCTGCGAAAAATTTTTCGTATCGATATGGCACTTTCCCTGGAATATTATTTTCACAGCAGCTCTCTTGAGATGACAAAAAAATTAGAAAACAATGTGCAGGGCATGGACGAATTTACACGAATGCTGGCCCATGACTTAAAAGAGCCGCTTCGTGGAATCGAAGCGTTCTCAAGTTTTCTACTTGAGGATTATACCCGGCTACTGGACAACCAGGGAAAACGCTACCTCAACTACTTGAAGGAATCGGCGACCCGAATGAAAGAACTGATCCAGGATTTGATGACACTTGTTTCGATCTCACCCAACGGTCAGAATCTGGACCGAATTGATCTCAATGTCATTTTAGAGCAAGTCAAACAGGATTTAGGGTTTGCGATTCAACAAAAGGATGTCATTTTTTCAATTCCTTCATCCCTTCCTGTCCTTCGGTGTGATCCGATCCAGATTACCGAAGTCTATAAAAATCTTATTTCTAACGCGATTAAATTTAACAAATCCACCCCGCCCCGAGTTGAAATTACCGCTAAAGAAGACGCGGATTGTTTTGTTCTTTCCGTGGCGGACAACGGAATCGGTATTGAACCTGAATACCAGGACCAGGTTCTTCTTCCTTTTGAACGCCTTCACCATCGCGGGGAATACGAAGGGACCGGCATCGGCCTTGCCATTTGCAAAAAAGCGGTTGAAACCTCAGGGGGAAAAATGTGGCTTACATCAACACCAGGGTCAGGGACGATCTTTTATTTTACGCTTCCAAAGGATCGGAAGTTTTAAGGGATAATCCTGCTTGACTATAAAGGACAACATCTCCATGGTTCGAAAAAAACCAATGCGTGTGTTACTGGTCGAGGATAATCAACATGATATTGAAATTACGCAGCGTGCGTTTTCACAAGGCCCGGTCAAGGTAGACCTTGTGGTGGTCCGTTATGGACAGGATGCCCTGGATTATTTAAATCATCAGGGCGCATATCATCCACCCGATATTTCACCCCGCCCTGAAATGATATTACTGGATTTAAACCTGCCTCGAATGGATGGTTTGGAAGTGCTTGAAAAAATCAAAAAAGATAAAAATCTAAGATCCATTCCGGTCATTGTTTTAACGGTTTCTGGACGCAATCAGGATATCAAGCCGAGTTACGAGCTGGGCGCGAATACCTATATTCAAAAACCGGTAGAGTTCAGTGACTTCTTGCGGGTGGTCAAGGGAATTCAGGAATACTGGATGGGGATTGCGGCCCTTCCGGAGGATTCCTCCTAATTGTTAAAGGTGATTCTTTCTCCCGGCGGCCCTTCCGGAATGGACAAGAGAAAGACTGTCCCATCGCCAGGGGTGCTGTTTACTTCGATTTCCCCGCCGTGTTCCCGAATAATGCCTTGCACCACAGCAAGACCCAGTCCGGTTCCTTTTCCGGCCGGTTTGGTGGTAAAAAAAGGATCAAAAATTTTGTCAAGGTGTACTGTGGCGATGCCGTCGCCTGTATCTTTAAAGAGAATTCGAATCCCTTTTTTAATGCGGTGTAATGGGGTTACTTTTTGACTGGACCCGGAAGCCGATGGAAATATATAGGTTTTTACCAGAATTTCTCCGCCTTCATCCGTGGCGTCCAGCGCATTCATTAAAAGGTTGATAACCACCTGAAGTAACTGCTCGCCGTCGCCCCAAATAAGGGGTAACAGAGGGTCCAGTTTTGCTGTAATTGCCACATTTTCCCTCAGGGCGCGCGTGTCGATGATTTCGATGCCTTTTTGAATAAGGGTGTTCATTTGAACCGGCTCACGTAAAATAGGGTTTCGTCTTGCAAAAGCGAGAAGACGTTCAATAAGGTGGGTCATCCGGTCAATTTGTTCAATGATAATGGTTAGCCCTTTGGCTGTTTTTTCTTCTTTCGTATGTTTCAAGAGCGATTCGGCGCGGCCAAGGATAATATTCATCGGTGTGCCGACCTCGTGTGCGAGTCCGGTTGCGAGCGTGCCCAGCGCCGCCATTTTTTCGGTATGAAGCAGGGCCTGCTCAAGAGATTTTTTTTCTGTCAAATCAGTCACCAGAACAGCGCCGAAAGAAATTTTATTCAGATGATTAAAGACAGGAAAAACGGATAGCGCAAGATGCCGGACCTCTCCATGAAAAGAGCTTGCTTTTAATTTAATATCTGCGGATTTTTTTCCGCTAAATACGGATAATAAAACGGCTCTCATTCGCGGGTTCACGCGTTCCGGGTTGAGGATCTTAAAAAAATCCTGCCCTTTAATATCATGCCGGGCGCGCTCTAAAAGATGTTCAAACTGAATATTGCTATGGACAATTTTCCCCTGCCGGTCATAACAACAAAGGGGACTGGGAATATGCTCCATAAATGACTGGAAAGGGTTATTCTGAAAGGGATTTTTTTCATCAGGAGGCATCACATGTAATTTTATACAGGAGTGAAAGAAAAGGTCAATTTTTATCCACAAACACGGTATACTGAAACGGTGGTACTTAAAGTGAAGGAAAATGCATGACGAAGGAACAAGGCACAGTGCTGGTTGTGGACGACGACCTTGAAATGTGTGGCCTCCTGGTCGATTTGTTGAGTGAGGAAGGTTATGCTGTGGAATCCGTTCAGAGTGGTGAAACGGCGATTCAGATTCTGGAAGAAAAAAACTTTGACCTGGTCATCAGTGATTTAAAAATGTCCGGCCTCTCCGGGCTTGATTTATTGCAGCGGGCAAAGGCCATCCGGCCGGAACAGGCCGTGATGATCATCACGGCTTTCGGCACGGTTGAAACCGCAATCGAGGCCATGAAACGGGGTGCCGTAGACTACATTATTAAGCCGGTCAAGCGGGAACATCTGCTTTTGGTGGCGGGCAAAGCTTTTGAGCGTATCCGTTTGCAGCAAGAAGTCACCCGGCTTCGGCAGGCCATTTCCGAAACCTATGAATTTGCCAATATTACCGGAAAAAGCAAGGCGATGCAGGACATTTTTAGATTGATTCAACGTGTGTCCGAAAGCACGGTTAATATTGCCATCACCGGGGAGAGCGGCACCGGCAAAGAATTGGTCGCGAAAGCCGTTCACTATAACAGTCCACGGAAAGACCGGCCCTTCATCGCCGTGGATTGTGCCTCGATTCCGGAAATGCTGTTGGAAAGCGAGCTGTTCGGCCATGTGCGCGGGGCCTTCACGGATGCCAAGCTGGATAAAAAAGGCATGTTTGAAGTTGCCGAAGGCGGCACGCTGTTTTTGGACGAAATCGGTGAGATGCCGCTCAGCCTTCAACCGAAAATTTTACGCGTCATCCAGGAGAAAAAGGTGCGCCGCGTCGGGGCGACGAAGACCTTGCCGGTTGACATCCGCATCATTTCCGCAACCAATCGGGACTTGTTGGAACTCGTCAAGGCCAAGCAGTTCCGTGATGATCTGTATTACCGTCTGAATGTGCTGCAAATTGACCTGCCCCCGCTTAGAAACCGCCGTGAAGACATTCCTCGCGCAAAAGAAAAACGTGACCGCTTTTTCTGAGGCCGCCATGAAGCTGCTCATTCAATATCCTTGGCCCGGAAACGTGCGGGAATTGGAAAATGTCATTGAGCGGGGTGTAACTCTGGCTCAGGGAGCGACCCTCGGCATGCCGGATTTTCCTCCGGCGATGACGCGCCTTCAGGGAGATCAGTGGGTGCTGGAGCAAACTCTGAGCAAAATGGCTCCGCTTGAAAGCCTCGAACGGGCCTATATTCTGGAGGTGCTGCACCAGGTGAGCGGTAATAAATCCAGGGCGGCCGAAGTGCTCCAAATTGACCGAAAAACACTGTATAAAAAAATCAGAACTTATCAGGAAAAAGATGAAACGGGCTAATAAAAGAGACGCTGAAAAACCTCTCTGCTTCAATCGTATTGTTGCGGGCACCCCAGCTGATTAAACAGCTTTCTCCTTCAGGACTTCTCCAAAACCGCATGAAAGGAGGTTTTCGACGGCTTCTTCGGTGACGATATATTCCTGTTGTTCCGGATCTCCTGGAATTTCATACATCACGTCAAGCAACAAATCCTCAATGATAGCACGCAGACCTCTTGCGCCTGTACCGAGGGCAATCGCTTCTCTGGCAATGGCACAAAGCGCATCTCCCGAGAACCGAAGCCTGATCCCTTCAAGGGCAAAGAGGCGTTCATATTGTTTTGTAATTGCATCTTTGGGTTCACTTAAAATACGAACGAGGTCGTGTTCACTTAATCTTTCAAGTTTGGCAATAATGGGAAGCCGCCCTAAGAATTCCGGAATCATGCCAAACTGAATTAAATCTTCGGGGAGAATCCGGTTGATGATCCGGTGACGCCCGGTGCTCATTGTATTACTCCCGAAGCCGATGGTTTTCTCCTCCAGCCGTTGGGAGACAATAGATTCAATGCCTTCGAATGCGCCGCCGCAAATAAACAGGATATTGCTGGTGTTGATGGGGATCATTTTTTCATGCGGATGTTTCCGGCCGCCGTGAGGCGGAACGTTCACGACAGTGCCTTCAATCATTTTGAGCAGGGACTGCTGCACCCCTTCTCCCGAGACATCACGGGTGAGTGAAGGTGACTCACTCTTGCGGCCGACTTTATCTATTTCGTCAATATAGATAATGCCGCGTTCGCACTGTTCGATTTTCCCATCCGCCGCGTGGTATAGATTCAGAACCACATTTTCGACATCTTCACCAACATACCCGGACTGTGTCAATGTTGTCGCATCCGAAATTGAAAGGGGGACACCGACAATTCGGGATAGAGTGTCAGCAACCAGGGTTTTTCCCGTACCTGTAGGACCGATCATCAGAATATTCCCCTTTTTCATCCGTAATACCGGTTCCGTATCCGTGAAAAAAACCCGTTTGTAATGATTGTAAACAGCGACGGAAAGCACCTTTTTGGCCCGTTCCTGACCAATGACAAACTGATCAAGGGAGGTTTTGATTTCCGGCGGACGGGGGAGATGTTTTTTTTCTTTCCCTTTACTATTTTCCTTTTGCTTTGCCGATTCAAACATCGCAACTCTCCTTCTGTCCTTTTAGGGTTTTCTCTGGAGTTGTGGGCTGTCCGTATTGTTGGATGGCGGCCTGAATACGGTGATCGTGATCGGCATGGGCACGGGAAAAATGGGCTAAATGACTCAAAACCTTTGAATCGGTGGCATCCAGGAGTGAGGTGAAGGTGTTGTTTAGTTCGGAATTTTCAAGTGCTTTAAGGATTTCGATGGATTCCTTTTGTGTAATCCCGGCATGGATACGGTTTTCACAGTCCGTGAGAAGGGTTTCAAATTCCCGCCGCACTTCCGGCTCAATCTCCTTTGGTTTGGAGATTCTTGTGCCGCTCTGCAAAAACCCTTTCTCTATTGCCAGAAGAGCGGCATGATCTTTTTCATCCGCCGAAAGCAGTTCCCAGAACGCAATCCATTTGGCATCTGCTTCCGTTTTATATTCAAATTGTTCTGCTATTTTTCGGTAAATCTTTCCGATCCGTTTTTCCAACAAAATTTGAAAATCAATCGCGCCTTCCGTATTCATCGAATACTCCTTATTATGGAAGTATTTAAGCTGTCTCTTCATTCCCTCAATGCGATTCAAATACGTCCCTTATTCGGGATTTCCAGAACAGATCTGGCCTGCTCTGGAAATCCCATGCTGGGAGACGAATATTCACCGCCGTCAGGCCGCTTTCTGATAGGCTTCAAATTCCTCTTCTTCTGTTTCCATAGGTGGTTTCAGATGAATACTTGACCACCCGAATGTCCACATCGAAAAGATGAAACCGACCACTGCAAAGACACCGTATTCCGCAAATCCGCCCCAGCCTTGTTCTCTGGAACTATAGCCGGTCGTGACGTCCGCAGTCGCAACGACATCGGGAATGATGTGAGAAAAGGATTGTCCGTTTTCATTTTCAAGTAATTGGATGCCCAGTTTAAAGTTGGTTAACTGGTTGTAAGCTTCATATTTGCGGAAGATGTCCATGATTTCCGGAGAGACCGGCTCGCTCCCCTGTCCATCCAGGACGGAGTACAGGGCATTTGTCACGATGCTGCCTGCAAAATCCAGCTGCGCATTCCGACTGATTTGCGCTCCTAAAGCTTCTTGAGAAGCGGAAAACGCATCTTGCACCAAAAGCGCATCGTCTCGTGCGATTTGCGCGACTTGCAGAACAGCACTGCCAATACTTTCCTGTGTGTTCATGAATGACCAGCGCATGTGCGCTGATGTGGCGATGCCATTTCCCAGAACGGTTTGTGAGATAACCATTCCCTGCCCGCCTTCCTGAATATGTCTCCCCAGCCGCTCTTGTGCGGCTCCAATATTATATTTGAACCATGCGGCTTGCTGGATTGCTCTTCCTGTTTGTTCCTGGGACATGTTGTAGCGATTTTGTAGAAACTGAATATTTGCAGCGTGCGATTGTAATGCCCCAAAAAGAAAGAGTCCCCCTGTAAAGGCACACATCAAATATTGTATGTGTTTTTTCATTTTGGGTTCCTCCCTTGTTTGATATTGATTACAATTTCCTAATTCAAAACGAGCAGAACTGCGGGTGTTTTTGGCGGCTTCCTTTCCCTAACCGGTACCAAACTGATTTCACCAATCAGATCCCAACGGAAACAGGAAATACCCCGTAGCCCCGCGATGAAACATACGATACCCTTTTCCAGCTCTACTCGCGCTGCACACCCGGCAAGGTTTTCATTGAATATTGGATAGAAACACCGCCTCTTGAAATTCAGGGGGAATACCCATCTTCCATTGAAAACACCCTGCCGTTGTCTTCGGTATTATGTAGCAAGAGATATGCCGATTGGCGAAGCAATCCTCAGTTAAATATCAACTTTATTTTCAATGGGTTAAGAGATCAAGGCCGATACAAAAGGTATTAATTCCGGGTATATTTCTACAGGTTGTGGAGAAAGGGGACAGTACATGTTAATAGAGAGGTTCTCTTTTTATTTTGTGCCATATTTACGTCTTGTGCCGGGAAAAGAATTGCAGGATTTCCTGTTCGGCCCAATACGAGGTCTGCCAAGGCCGACGGCCCTGCACAAATCCGACATGTCCGCCATGTATTGAAATTTCCGGGAAAAGCCATCTGGATTCACCGATCTTTTTCATCGGGAGATGTTCCCCCGGCAAAAAAGGGTCATCCTTGGCGTGAATCATCAAGGTCGGCAGCCGAATCCCATCGATAAAATATTTCGAACTGGATTGCCGCCAATAGTCCTCGGCATTTTTAAAGTGGTGCAGCGGCGCGAACGCTTCATTTTCAAACTGAATATAGGATCGAATCTTCCGCACGGCCGCGGGGTCTATCAGGCCGGGATGCGCGGCCGCTTTTTTCAACATTTTCTGTTTCAAACTTGGGAGAAAATTCTGACCGTAAACACGGCCAAAACCCGTGTCAATATTATGCGCCGCCACGCCCAAATCAAAGGGCACGGAGACGGCCGCCGCCGCGCGGATCAGGCTTTCCGCTTTCGCGCCTTGCTCCCCCAGCCATTTTAGGAGCACATTCCCGCCGAGGGAAAAACCCACCACAAACAGGGGCGATGCGGGCCAGCGCGTCCGTAAACGCCGGATTACCCAATCCAGATCAAAGGTCTCCCCGGAATGATAAAAGCGGGGCCGGCGATTGATCTCCCCGCTGCACGATCTGAAATTGAGTGCCGCTCCGTGCCACCCAAATGCGTGCGTTTTTTTTAGCATTCCCAAAATATATTTAGATTGGGAAGACCCCTCCAGCCCGTGCAGAAAAAGCACGGCCGCGGGGGGGGCGGACATTGTGTTTTCAGGGTTGGGTGCAAGAAAATCGAGATCGAGAAAGTCGTCATCCGGCGTCTCCCAACGCTCCCGTACAAGCGGCACCATCGGTGTTTCCCCAAAATAAGCTCGCCAGATCGTTTGCTGATGCCGGTTGGTGCACCACCAGGGAGGCATGAAGCCGTTGCCTTGAGATATTGTATTCATTTACCCCATCCACTTTGCCCAGGCCATGCCACCGAAAAAAACAAGTGTGGCGGCCAGCGCGGCGATACCTGGGGCTTTATTGCGCAGCCTGCCAAGCCGGTCCCCCCGGCTGTTGAGAATGAGCAGGGCGAGTGCGAGCAAAGGCATGAAGGCCGCGCCGATCAGCGCGTAGAGCTTCTGGACTTCTTTAAAACTGAACAGCAGCCCCAGCATAGGGACAAGGGCCAATGCCCATAAAAAACCACGGTACGGGGCGGAGCGGGTATCGATCTCACTGAAATCCACACGGGTGTTCGGTGTTTCTTTTCGCACGAATAAACGCCACGCGTCGGCGAATAAGTAGGGCACCGCCTGCCATACGCCGAGCAGGCTGCTGAACACCGCACCGAGTGCACCAATCAGAAAACTCCAGCGGCCCACCGGCCCCAGGGGCCCTTCAAGCCGGTCGGCCAGTGTGACCAGCAGGCTTGCGCCGCCGCCTTCGATTTTTACCGTGCTGCCAATGATGACCATCGCCAGCCCAAAAAGGATGGTCATCAGATAGCCAATGCCCAAATCAATGCGGCAGAGTTTTAAATCTTCCGGCCCGCTGCGTGCTTTTTCACGAATCCAGTACCCGTAACACAGGACCGTCACCGTGCCGCCGATGCCGCCCATCAGCGCCGCGGTCCATGTGATGCCTGCGCCGGCGAGATCCGGAATCGAGGGGATCAATAACCCTTTCAAAACGGCGCCGGTGCCGGGCCAAAGCAGGAGGGCGGTGACGAGCACAGTGAAAAACATGAAGCCGATGCAGAGGCCCATTACCTTTTCAAAAAGCGGGAAGCCGCCGGCCAAAACCAGAAATAAACCGATGAGGCTGGAAAGCATGCCGAAGACCATTTTCCCGGTGGCCGGGTCATTAAAAACGGGGACGATCGCGTGCAGGGTGACGCCGCAGGCGCTCATGAGTGCGGCGCCGACAAAAAAAGACCAGAGCAGCAAGTAAGGCAAAAACAGCCAGCCCGTCACCGGCCCCATGTGCCGCGCCGCGCCTTCAAGCAGGGTTTCGCCCGTCGCCAGCTGCCAGCGCGCCAGACCCTCTGTGAGTACATATTTCAAAAAACCGCCCAAGACGACGGCCCAAAGCACCGAGGTTCCCAGCAGGCTGCCCGTAAAACTGGCCGTCGCAAGGTCCCCCGCGCCAACACCTGTCGCCGCAACAAGCAAACCGGGGCCGATGAGGGCGAGCAAACCGGGACGGGATTTTGTGGGGGGAATCTGGGTCATTTATCGATTCATGGGTAGGAATAAAAAATACAGCATGGTTTGCAGGATACTATAACAGACCGGAAAAATTAAACGGTCTTCGATGAGACGGTTTAAAGACTTCTCTGGGTAGACAAAAAACCAAGAACAATTGTCTTAAAATGGAGGGGGAAAATATCGAAAAGGGGAAAAATCGAGAGATAAACCCTGAAAGTTGAGACAGAATTACCAATTCTGTCTCAGGGACCTTATGCAGCAAGTAAAATTTGTTTTTTATCTTCTGTATTGCGCGCTGACCATGGAATATAATCGGCATATTTTGTAGAGAGTGCTTCGATAAATTCAGGTTTAACGTCCTTTTGAGTATCATTAACTATTGCTACAGCTGTTACTGATTTTTTACTTACTCTTTCCCTTACAGGTTTAATGTCTTCCCATGAAAACAGAAAATTAGGCAAGTTGCTTTTCGTAAGGCTATTGAAAGCTTTTATAACAATTTCCTTTTCTCGTTTTGCAATTTGGAAATCGAACATGAACTCAAGACCAGTTG